>JAWWOY010000518.1:0-9530 GCA_033851195.1 Kribbellaceae bacterium
GGCAGTGAGTTCCGGATCATCGTGCCGATCACCCTCGCGGTGCTGCGCTGCCTGCTGGTCGAGGCCGGTGGCCAGCGTTTCGCCTTGCCGTTCCACCGCGTCGTGGTGTCGCAAGCCCCGGATCCCGGCGACCGAACCCGCGCCGAGGGGCGGCCCGTCGTACTGGTGGAAGGCCGGCCTGTGCAGGTATCGGCGCTGGCCGGGACGCTGGGCATGACCCAGGCAGGGTCTCCGCACGGCCCGATCGTGGTGCTCGCCGACACTGCCCACCGGCACGCCTTCCAGGTCGACCGGCTGGTCGGGCAACGCGACGTGGTGGTCACCGGGCTGAGCCGGTTGCTGCCGCATCTCCCGGTGATCGCCGGCGCAAGCGTGGAACCCGACGGCTCGGTTCTGGTGGTGCTGGACCCACCAGGTCTGATCCAACGGGCCCGGCATACCAGGCGCGGGTACGCGACGCCTGCACAGCCGGCCCAGCCGTCGGCGGCACACAAACGCATCCTGGTCGTCGACGACGCCCTGACCGTGCGGGAGTTGCAACGCAGCATCCTGGAACGAGCCGGGTTCGATGTGCGAGTGGCGATCGACGGGCGGCAGGCGCTGGCCAGACTGGCCGAGGAGCCGAGCGACCTCGTGCTGACCGACATCGAGATGCCGCTGATGGACGGGTTCGCGCTGACCGAGGCGATCCGGGCGCATCCGTCCCTGGCGAACATCCCTGTGCTGATCCTCAGCTCCCGCTCGAACGAGACCGATCGGCAGCGCGGCCTCGATGCCGGCGCCGACGGTTACATCGTCAAGAGCGGCTTCGATGAAGGCAGCCTGCTCACCGCGGTCAACCGCCTGGTCGGGGCACGCGCATGACCAGGCAGCGGATCAACGCGTTGATCGTCTCGGACCGCGAGGATCTTGTCCCGGTGCTCGAGTGCGAGGGTGACATCGCGGTGGTCGCCCAGGCCACCACCGGCGTCGTCGCGCTCGCCTGCATCGCCGCCGAACGCCCTGACATCGTCCTGCTCGATCTCAATCTGCGCAGCGGCAGCCACGACGTGATCGGCCAGATCATGGACCAGGCGCCGACGCCGATCCTCGTGCTGACCGCGCGGGTCGACGGCCGTCGGTCACCGTCCGCTGTGCTGGCCCTTGTCGCCGGCGCGTTGGATGCGCTGCCCCTGCCGGAGCGTTGGTCGGCGGCGCAGGGCAGCGAGTTGCGTCAGGCCGTACGGCGGCTCAGCAAGGCCTGGGTGATCCGGCATCTGCGCGGCAGGAGCGACCCGGTGCCCGGCGCCAAAGCCGAACCACGCACTGACTGGCAGCCCGTGGTCGCGATGGCGGCTTCCACCGGCGGTCCCACTGCCTTCGCGACCGTGCTCGCCGAACTGGGTGGTCTGCCGGTGCCCGTGCTCATCGTCCAGCACCTGCACCCGGAGTTCATGGGCGGGTTGCTGGAGTGGATGTCGCGGGTCTCCGCGCTTCCGGTCGGCATTGCCGAGCATGGGGAGCGTGCCAAACCCGGCCACGTGTACCTCGCACCCGGGGACGTCCATCTGCGACTGGGGCGGCGGTCCTGTCTCGAACTCGACCCGGAGCCGGCGAGCGTCCACCGGCCGTCGGCGGACATCCTCTTCGCGTCGGTGGCCGAGCAGGCAGGACCGGCCGGAGTCGGTGTCGTGCTGACCGGCATGGGCGACGACGGTGCCGTTGGGCTGCTGGCCATCCGCAGGCGGGGCGGCCACACCATTGCGCAGGACGAGGATTCCTCCGCCGTCTTCGGCATGCCCCGGGCGGCACAGCGCATCGGCGCGGTCACCGACCTGCACCCACTGAGCCAGTTGGCCGTCGCGATCCGGCAGTATGCCGTCCGCGCGGTCACGAAGGCTCAGACATGAGCCCCGACGCTGCACTCGAAGCCGCGGTCGACCAGGTCGCCGGGCTGTTGAACACCCAGATCGGGCTGCGCCCTGAGCCGACCCTGCGCGGCCGGCTGCGCCGCGCCATCCGCGACGAGGCCTTGGCTGACGGGCACGATCCGCAGACCTACGTCAACATCGTGCGGTCGCAGCCGGATGCCCTGCAACGGTTGCTCAATCGCGTCACGGTCCAGGAAACGGGCTTCTTCCGTCATCCCGAACACTTCGAGGTACTGGCCCGCGACATTCTGCCCGGGTTGCCCAAACCGGTAACGATCTGGAGCGCGGGCTGCGCCAATGGGCAGGAGGCCTACAGCCTGGCGATGGTCCTCGAAGAACAGCGGGTCGCAGGCTCGGTGATCGCCACCGATCTGTCGACCACGGCTCTGCACCGAACGGCCGCCGCCCGTTATTCCGCGCGGGAGGTGACCGGGCTGTCCCGGGCGCGGATCGCGCGGCACCTCACCGCCGCCGGCACCAATTGGCAGATCGACGACGATGTCCGCGCCCGCGTCTCCACGGCACGCCACAACCTGGTCGATCCGTTGCCCGACCGGGTCCGCAGCTGCCAGGTCGTCTTCTGCCGCAATGTGCTGATCTACTTCAGCGCCGAACACACCCGCGCCTTCCTCGACCGGGTGGCCGACGCGCTGCCGGCGGGCGGCTTTCTGTTCCTCGGTTCGGCAGAGACCATCTGGCTTGTCAGCGACCGGTTCGACACCGTACGGATCGACGACACTTTCGTCTACCGCCGCCGCCCCGATCCTGGCTCGCCGGTCGGGCTTGATCGCCACATTCAGAGTTCCGTCACCTCAGGCCGCGACCAATCCACAGCCCCACGACGGCTACGGAGACAAGGCACCCCCAAGCGCGGCGCTCGCCGGAGCCCCATCCCAGCCTGGTCCCAACCAACTGACGAAGTGAGCCTCGAATCGGTGCAACAACTGGCCACGGCCGGACGGCAGGCGCTCATCGACGGCGAGTTTCAGTGGGCGATCGTTGCATTCCGCAGATGGGCCTACCTCGCTCCGGATGACGCGATGGCGCACCTACATCTCGGTCTCGCGCTCGAGGCGGACGGCGACCAACCCTCGGCGCGGCGCGCGTTCGGTGCGGCCAAACGGGCCGTACTGGAGGCCGACCAGGCGACGGTCGAGCACGCCATCGGCGGCTATGCCCCGGACGAGTTGCTGCGCCTGCTCGACGCCAAGCACCGGGCCGTGACGATGTGACCGCTTCCCCCAGCCGATCGAGCCGTGACCCCCTGGAGTGGTCCCTATGACGACGATGGTCTGCTTCCGCGCCGGAAGCACCGCGTACTGTGTGCCGGTCGCTGCTACCCGTTCCGTTCGCACGACGCTCGACATGATGGCGTTGCCCCGTACGCGGCGCGGCATCGTGGGCATCATCCCGGGTGATCCACCACTGACGGTCATCGCTCCGCTCGGCAGCGGCGGGTCGCACGTACTGGTCATCGAGGCGGATAGCAAGACTTTCGGACTACTGGTCGACTCGGTGACCGGCCTCTACCAGGTCGACACCGCCTCGATCCGCCACGCCCCGGACGGGCAGTCGCAGCAGCTCGTGTCCGGCACCGTCGAGCGCGACGGCCAGTTGATGCTCGTCGCCGATCCGGACGCATTGGCCGGTCGGCTGGACGGGCGTCGCAGGGAGAGCCGGCGGGCCAGGAACGCAGCAGTGAGTGTCGGCGCGGACAGCGGGCCGGATCGATGAGCGCCGACGCCACCGTGCTCGTCGTCGATGACTCGCTCACCATTCGCGCCGTCGTTCGCTCGCGGCTCGAAGAGGAGGGGTACCGAGTCGCCGAGGCCGCCGACGGGAGCGCCGCGCTCGACTGGTGTCGGCAGTCACCGCCGGACGTCGTGCTGCTCGACGTGGAGATGCCCGGCCTCAGCGGGCACCAGGTCCTCGCCCGGCTCAAGAGCGACGCTGCGCTCAGAGACATCCCGGTCGTCTTCCTCACCGGTCGTACCAGCATGGATGACGTCCTGGCCGGGCTGCGCGGCGGAGCCCACGACTATCTCAAGAAGCCGTTCGAACCCGAGGAACTCGTCGCCCGGATCGGCGCCGCCGCTCACGTCAAGAAATTGCAGGATCAGCTGCGAGAACAGAACGTCAGGCTGGAACGGGTCAGCCGCACGGACATACTCACCGGCCTGTACAACCGCCGGCACCTCGAGGAAGAACTCGAGCGGTACCACCGGGCCGCGCGACGCAACCACGACAACCTCGGCGTGATCCTGCTGGATATCGACATGTTCAAGCAGGTCAACGACACCTTCGGCCATGGAGCCGGCGATCGGATCCTGTGCACGTTCGCCGACCGCCTGCGCAGCCAACTCCGGGCCGGCGACGTCGCCGGGCGGTGGGGAGGTGAGGAGTTCCTGGTTCTGCTGCCGGGCGCGGACCTGCAGGCCACCCATCAGGTCGCCGAACGGATCCGTGCCGTCACCGCGGCCTCCGCGATGCCGGCCGAGGGGCACGCCATCATCGTGACCGTGAGCGGTGGCTGCGTCGTCGAACCAGATGCCACCACCGACGAACTCCTCAGCACCGCGGATTCACGCCTGTACGCCGCGAAGCATGCCGGGCGCAACCTGGTCGTGGCGACTGGAGGGCCTGTTTCCGATGCGAACTGACGCCTCGATGCGGGCAGCGTACTCACAGCGGCGCATCCACGAGGTGCTTGCCGAGGCCAGCCGCCGGCTCGCGTCCGCAACCGATCCTGACGAGCTCAGAACCACGGCCTGCGACTCAGCACTCGCGCTGCTCGCGCCCGATCCCCACGCGGGCTCCGCACTGCTCCTCCCCGTGGCTACTGGCTTCGCCGTCGTCACGACCCGGGGCACCCTCGCCGGCCTCGACTCGTCGATCATCGGCCCCGGCACATTGCCCGAGCTGGTGCTGAGCGACCTTGCCAAAGGGGACACAGTCAGGCTGACGGGCGGCCCCGGCGCGCTCGGCGTCGACTCCACGAGCCAGCACCGCGGTGATGACGTCGTCCTTGCACCGATCATGAGCCGAGGCCACCTGCGCGGCGTGCTCGCCGCGGCGGCGACCTCCATCGACAGCGCCGTGCACCCGGTCGCCCTGCTCGCGAGCATCATCAGCCTCGCTCTGCATACAGCCCGCCGTAGCTGGACAGAGGCCGCCATCGAGGAAGCACTGGACATCGTGGTGGTGCTCGAACCCGACGGAACCATTCGCAGCGCGAACGCCGCCGTCAAGAGGTACCTCGGGCTGACACCAGCCGCTCTGGTGGGCACGCGCCTCGTCGACCTCGCACACCCCGAGGACACGCGTTCGCTGCTGGACTGGCTGAGACACGCACGAGGAGGAGGCGACCTGCCGGCGCTCGATCTGAGGTGCCGAAAGGCAGCGGGCGGCTGGGAGGAGTTCGAGGCGACGGGGAACACTATGCTGGACGTGCCCGACGTGCGGGGCATCGTCTTGAACCTGCGGGACGTGCGCGAGCGCAATACCCTCGCGGCCGAGCTGACGCACAGCGCCTCTCATGACCCGCTCACCGGGCTCGCGAATCGGGCTGAGCTCCATGAGCAGATCACGATTGCGCTCCTGAAGGCGAGCCGGAGCGGGCTGTACCCCGGCATTCTCCTCATCGACCTCGACGACTTCAGTTCGGTCAACGCCGGCCTCGGCCACCAAGAGGCAGACCGTCTGCTCGTCATCGTCGCCGAACGGCTCCGTCGCTGCACCAGGACCGGCGACCTGGTGGCCAGACTCGGCAGCGGCGAGTTCGTCGTTCTCATCAGCGAGGGGGCCGGCGCCGAGAATCTCGCCGAGCGCATTCTCGCCTCCCTCAGCAGTCCGGTGACGTTGGCCGGCACCCAGGTCCAAGCACACGCGAGCATCGGCATCCGGATCGCCGCCGGCCCGGACCGCGATGTCGACCAACTCATGCGCGATGCCGATCTGGCGATGCACGTAGCCAAGACCGCCGGCAAGGCCACCTGGAGGGGCTTCCAACCGGACATGCACGAGCAGGCACAGCGCAGGCTGACGCTCCGCTCGGAACTGCACAGCGCGCTGGCGACCGACGAGTTCGTCCTGTTCTACCAACCCATCGTCGAGGTCGACAGCAGGAGAGTCTCCGGGTTCGAGGCGCTCGTCCGCTGGCAACACCCTCGACGTGGTCTGGTCGGGCCGAACGAGTTCATCGCGGAGACCGAGCAGACCGGCCTCATCATCCCGCTCGGGGCGTGGGTGCTGCATCGTGCTTGCGCTGTCGCCGTGACCATGTGCAAGGCGGCTGACCGGGAACTCCTGATGAGCGTCAACGTCTCGCTCCGTCAGCTCGGGACCGACGACTTCATCGAGGTGGTGCGGTCCGCCCTGGACGAGTCCGGACTGCCTGCGTCGGCCCTGTGCCTGGAGATCACCGAGAGCGTGCTGGCCGAGGACGCCGCCCTGGTCGAACGGCTGCGCATCCTGCGGTTCATCGGAGTCCACCTGGCCATCGACGACTTCGGTACCGGCTTCTCGTCCTACAGCCAGTTGCAGGACCTGCCCTTCGACACGATCAAGATCGACCGGAGCTTCGTCGAGCGGCTGGGGCCCGATGAACGGACGCCGGCGCTGGCGCGTGGGATCATCCGGATGAGTCAGGCCATCGGCCTTCGGACCGTCGCCGAAGGGGTGGAGACAGACGAGCAGCATAAGGCGCTGCAGGAACTCGAGTGCCCGTTCGCCCAGGGTTACCTGTACGCGCAGCCACTCGAGGAGCCCAAGGCCCTCGCGTTGCTCGAAGCAGTGGTCTGACACACGTCACAGGCCGAGGCCTTGCCAGTGCTGCACGCCGGGCGGTAGGTCGATGCGGACCTGTGGGGCCGAGGTTTCGGCATTCGGGAGCGGGTCGAACGGTTTGCGGTCCGGCTGGCAGACCTCGCCGTCAGCCGGCGCCGTCAGATCCACGAGGTAGGCGGTGATCGCCTTATCGGCGCACCTGCTCTTGCCGATGGTCGTGTGCCCCCAGCCGTTCAGAGTCATCATTCGCGCGTCCGGGAACATATCGGCGTACGGGCGGGTGGCCTGGTACGGCGTGGCCGGGTCGTACTTCGTGCCGAACACCAGGACCGGCACGGGGACGTCCAGCTTCCACGGGCCGAGGAAGGCGTCGGTGTCGCGGATCGGGAGGAACTCGCAGGTCTGGCCGACCCAGGCCCGGGCCCGGCCGAAATGCGGAGCCTTCGCGTCCGCCGCGGCGGCGTACTGGGGATAGGACAGCGGGCGGCCGGTCTGGCGGGTCTCGATGCAGGGCGTCAGGGCGTTGCCGACCGAGACGTAGTCCTCCTTGCGGCGGGTCCACTCCAGGAGTCCGTCGGGGAGTGGCGCGTCGACCTTGGCCGTCCGCTTGCCCGCTGCCGACGCCTTGCCATTGGCGGCAGTGGACAGGTCCGCGAGCAGCGAAGCCAGGTCGGGCCAGGCCGCCGGGGAGTACAGCGAAAAGAAGGTGAGCTGGACGGCGACCGGGTAGGTCACCTTGAGCATGGTGCCGTCGGGCAGCGGCAGGTCAACCGGGTTGGTTTTCAGGCGCTGATACAGCCGTTCCACCACCGTCGCCGGATCGCCGAGCTTGGCCAGCGCACAGCGACTCGCTCCGGCGGTCTTGCATTGCAGGTTGAACTGGCTCAGCGTGTCGCTCGCACCATCACCCTGCCGGATCCGTACGCCGACAGGTCGCGGGTCGCCGTCCGAGCCGGAGTACCAGACCGGATTCAAGGTGCCGTCGAGCATGAGCGCGCGCACGTTACCGGGGAACAACCTCGCGTAGGTGGCGCCGAGATAGGTGCCGTACGAGTAGCCGGCGTAGCTGAGCTTGTCGTCGCCGACGGCCTGCCGCAGTAGATCCATGTCCCGGGCAACGTTCGCGGTCGAGTCGTGCGCAAGGCGGTCCGGTGACGTCGTCAGACAGCTCGCGCCGAGTTTCGCGTTGTCGACGGTGAAGCGCTTCTCCTCGGTCCGGCCGAGCGGGAACGGCGGCTGGGTTGCGAAGAAGTCCACCTCCTGCTTCGCGGTCGGGAAGCAGGTCGCAGAGTCGGACCGGGCCACGCCGCGCGGATCGAAGCCGAGAATGTCGAACCGCGCCCGCAGTTCCGGCGTGTACACCACCTGGGCTGCCTGTTGGACGAAGTCGACGCCGGAACCACCAGGACCACCGGGATTAGTGAACAGCGTGCCGATCCGCTTGATCGGATCACCGGCTGGCAGCCGGGTCAGCGCGATCGTTGTCGTGGGCCCGTGTGGGCTGTCGTAGTCGGTCGGTACCTCGACCTGCGCGCACTGGAACGCGGCCAGCTTCGGGTCGGCGCCACAACCACCCCACGCGATCTTCGGTACCGCCGTGGTCTGCTTCTGCGCGGCCGGGTTCTGAACCGCGGCGTGACTGGCGGCCGCGGTGGTGATCGGTACTACGAGTACAACTGCGGTGAGGGCGGCCGGCATCCATCGGACAGTTCTCCTGGTGGGCACTCGCAACTCCTGAGTTCGGCAGTCGGTCGAACTGAGGCTAGGAGCCCCTGTCATCGGCCCGCGTCCACCACGAGAAGGAGGCCGGTGATCCGCCTGTCAGCGGACACCGGCCTCCTGGAAGCCTTGAATCAGGCGGTCTTCTCGCGCCGCTCGCGCTTGCGCTCGATCTGGTCGCGCGGGATCAGGGTGGGGTTCACATTCTCCAGCACGACCTCGCCGGTGACGACGACCTTGGCCACGTCCTCACGGCTGGGCACCTCGTACATCACGTTGAGGAGCACCTCCTCCATGATCGCCCGCAGGCCACGGGCGCCGGTGCCGCGCAGCAGCGCCTGGTCCGCGATCGCGTCGATCGCGTCGTCGCTGAACTCCAGCTCGACGTTGTCGATCTCGAAGAGTCGCCGGTACTGCTTGACCAGCGCGTTCTTCGGCTCCGACAGGATCTTGATCAGCGCGTCACGGTCCAGCGGGGTGACGGTGGTGATGACCGGGAGCCGACCGATGAACTCGGGGATCAGCCCGAACTTCAGCAGGTCCTCCGGCATCACCTCGGAGTAGCCGCCGGTCTCGCGCTCCTTCTCGGGCTCGCGCTTCGCGTTGAAGCCGAGGGTCTTCTTGCCGACCCGCTGCTCGACCATGTGGTCCAGCCCGGCGAACGCGCCACCGACGATGAACAGCACGTTCGTCGTGTCGATCTGGATGAACTCCTGGTGCGGGTGCTTGCGGCCACCCTGCGGCGGCACGCTCGCCGTCGTACCCTCCAGGATCTTCAGCAGGGCCTGTTGGACACCCTCGCCGGAGACGTCGCGGGTGATCGACGGGTTCTCGCTCTTGCGGGCGATCTTGTCGACCTCGTCGATGTAGATGATGCCGGTCTCGGCCTTCTTGACATCGTAGTCAGCGGCCTGGATCAGCTTCAGCAGGATGTTCTCCACGTCCTCACCGACGTACCCAGCCTCGGTGAGGGCGGTCGCGTCGGCGATCGCGAACGGGACGTTCAGCATCCTCGCGAGAGTCTGCGCCAGGTAGGTCTTGCCACAGCCGGTCGGGCCGATCAGCAGGATGTTCGACTTCGCCAGTTCGACTGCCTCGTCCTTGGCGTGCCGCCCT
>JAWWOY010000519.1:0-2584 GCA_033851195.1 Kribbellaceae bacterium
CCGATCGGTATGGTGACCCGCATGCGAGGCATCATTCTGGCCGGCGGCTCCGGCACGCGACTGCATCCACTCACCATGGCTGCCAGCAAGCAGTTGCTGCCGGTTTACGACAAGCCGATGATCTACTACCCACTCTCCACGCTGATGCTGGCGAACATCCGCGAGGTGCTCGTCATCACCACGCCGGACGACGCGGCCCAGTTCCGCCGGCTGCTGGGTGACGGATCCCAGTTCGGGATGGAGATCTCGTACGCCGTCCAGCCCAGTCCTGACGGTCTCGCCCAGGCGTTCCTGATCGGTGAGTCCTTCATCGGGTCCGACCCGGTCGCGCTGGCGCTCGGCGACAACATCTTCTACGGCCCCGGGCTCGGCGTGCACCTGCAGAGGTTCAACGACGTCGACGGCGGCGTCGTGTTCGCCTACCGGGTCGCCGACCCCACGGCGTACGGGGTGGTGGAGTTCGACGCGGCGGGCAAGGCGCTCAGCATCGAGGAGAAGCCGGCCGAGCCCAAGAGCAACTACGCGGTGCCGGGGCTGTACTTCTACTCCAGTGACGTGATCAAGATCGCCAAGGACATCAAGCCGTCCGCCCGGGGCGAGCTGGAGATCTCCTCGATCAACGACGTCTATCTGCAGGACAAGCGGCTGCAGGTGGAAGTGCTGCCCCGTGGCACCGCGTGGCTCGACACCGGGACCTTCGACTCGCTGATGTCGGCCGGCGAGTTCGTCCGCGCGGTCGAGGTCCGGCAGGGCCAGAAGATCGGCTGCCCGGAGGAGATCGCCTGGCGCCGCGGCTTCATCGACGACGCCGAACTGGAGCTGCGGGCCGCCACGCTGGCCAAGTCCGGCTACGGCAGTTACCTACTCGGACTCCTGGACGAAGTGCGCCAGGAGCCCTGAGGCAACAGGCCAAGGGGCGCACACCAGACCTAATTGTCGGCAGGCGGCGCTAGGGTGGCCGTCGTGGAAGCTCCCCTTGCGCTGTACCGCCGGTATCGCCCGGAGACGTTCTCCGAGGTGATCGGGCAGGACCATGTCACCGCCCCGCTGCGGAACGCGCTGAGCAACAATCGGGTGAACCACGCCTACCTGTTCTCCGGTCCGCGCGGCTGCGGCAAGACCACCAGCGCCCGGATCCTGGCGCGCGCGATCAACTGCGAGAAGGGCCCGATCGCGGAGCCCTGTGGCGAGTGCCAGTCCTGCCGGGACCTGGCCCGTGGCGGCCCCGGCAGCATCGACGTGCTCGAGATCGACGCCGCCTCACACGGTGGTGTCGACGACGCGCGCGACCTGCGCGAGAAGGCCTTCTTCTCGCCGGTGCAGAGCCGCTACAAGATCTACATCATCGACGAGGCGCACATGGTGACCACGCAGGGCTTCAACGCCCTGCTGAAGCTGGTCGAGGAGCCGCCGCCGCACCTCAAGTTCATCTTCGCCACCACCGAGCCGGACAAGGTGATCGGGACGATCCGGTCCCGCACCCACCACTACCCCTTCCGCCTGGTCCCGCCGAAGCAACTCGGCGACTACATGGCCACTCTCTGTGAGGCCGAGGGCGTCACCATCGAGCCGGCCGCGCTGCCGCTGGTGGTTCGCGCTGGTGCGGGGTCGGTGCGTGACTCGCTGAGCGTGCTGGACCAGCTGATCGGCGGTGCGGATGCCGGCGGCGTCACCTATCAGTTGGCCGTGGCGCTGCTCGGGTTCACGCCGGACTCGTTGCTGGACGCGTGCGTGGACGGATTCGCCGCGCACGACAGCCGCGCCGTGTTCGAAACGATCGAGAAGGTGATCGAGACCGGTCAGGACCCGAAGCGGTTCGCCGAGGACCTGCTCCGCCGGCTGCGGGATCTGGTCATCCTGTCCGCCGTCCCGAACGCAGTCGCCAGCGGCCTGATCGAAGCCGCCGAGGATCAGGGCGAGCGCCTCCAGACCCAGGCTGCCGGCATCGGCGCCGCCGAGCTGACCCGAGCCGCGGATATCGTCGCGGCCGGTCTGCTGGAGATGCGCGGAGCAACAGCACCGCGGCTCCAGCTCGAACTGATCTGCGCCAAGGTTCTCCTGCCGGGCGCCGACGATTCCACCAACGGGATCCAGGCCAGGCTCGACCGGATGGAGCGCCGGATGACCATCGGCGTCCCCACCGCCGAGGCGCCAACCACCCAACCCAGTACGCCGCCCGCGCCCGTGGCGGCGGCTGCTGCTCCTACTCAGGTCACGGCTCCGGAGGCTCGGGTTTCGCAAGCTGCGGCACCTGCTGGGCCGTCCTCTGGCGGGGCACCTTCTCCGGGCGCAGCGTCGTCGGATCGCTCAGGTGGGTGGCCCGAGGAGTCCGCGGCATCTCAGCCGCCTGCTGCCCGATCTGCTGCTTCCCAACCGGCCGCGGCGCCGGCTTCGTCGGGCTCGGTCGGTCTCGCCGATGTGCGGCGGCTGTGGCCGCAGATCCTGGAGGCGGTCAAAACCAAGCGCCGGTTCGCCTGGATCATGCTCAGCCAGAATGCTCAGGTCATCGCCATCGACGAGCAGACCATCACGCTCGGCTTGGTCAACGCCGGCGCCCGGGAGAGCTTCGCCCGTTCCGGCAGCG
>JAWWOY010000523.1:0-2931 GCA_033851195.1 Kribbellaceae bacterium
AGGGGCTGCAGAGCTACGACACCACTACTCGACCCGTTTCGACTCCGCGGGCGCCGTGGTGAAGCACCTGGAGCAGAACCTTCGCCGCCTGGAGGAGGCGACTCGCTCCTGGGTGCAGACCTGGTACAACGATTCGACCTTGCCGCACTGGTTCCTAGAGCGCACGCTCGCGCCTGCTTCGACAGTGGCGACTACTACTTGCTACCGGTTCAGCGACGGCAGGTTCTATGCGATGGAAGGCGAGTACTGCTGCGACGGCACCTGCCAGCACGTGTGGAACTACGCGCAGTCGATCTCTCGGCTGTTCCCGGCGCTGGAGCGTGATGCGCGTGAGCGGGTGGATCTTGGCGTGGGGTTCCACACCGACACAGGTGCCATGGATTACCGCGGCGAGTATGCCCGAAACGTAGTGGCCGTAGATGGTCAGGCCGGGACCGTGCTGCGCATCTACCGTGAGCACCAGATGAGCCCCGACTCGTTGTTCCTCCAGCGGACCTGGCCAAGGATCAAGCTGGCCATCGAGCATCTGATCGGCCGGGACGGCTCGCCGGCGAACGGCGTACTGGAGGCTGAGCAGTACAACACGCTCGACGCCTCGTGGTACGGCGAGATTCCCTGGATCACCGGGCTATACATCGCCTGCTTGCATGCTGGTGCCGCGATGGCCACAGAGATGGGCGACACCGCCTTCGCCTCACGGTGCACGAGCCTGGCCACGGCCGGGTCGTCGTACCTGGCAACGGAACTCTGGAACGACGAGTACGGGTACTTCTTCCACAAGCTCGACCCGACCCATCCGAAGTCGACCAACTCCAACCGGGGTTGTTTCGCCGACCAGTTGTACGGCGAGACGTACGCGCGGCAACTCGGCCTGCCCAGCGTCGTACCGACTGACAAGGCGAGGTCGGCGCTGCAAGCCATCTACCGGAATAACTTCGTGTCGGATCACCAGGCGTTCCGGGCCGGCGTCGACATCACCGGCGGCCGCTGGTACGCCGAGCAGGGCGAAGCCGGTCTGCTGGTGTGTACCTGGCCTTTCGGCGGCGATAGCGAGGCGCCTGGCGGTGGCGACCCGGGGATCGTTGCCTACCTCAACGAGGTCTGGACCGGGCAGGAGTATCAGGTGGCGGCCGGACTCTTCGCCGAGGGGCTGGCCGACGAGGCACTGGTGCTGACACGTGCTGTCTTCGACCGGTACGACGCCCGCAAACGCAATCCGTACAACGAGATCGAGTGCAGCGACCACTACGCCCGGGCAATGATGAGCCACGCCGTCTACCTGGCAGCACTCGGCTACGAGTACCACGGGCCGCTGGGGCGGCTGGGCTTCGCGCCGAAGCTGACCCCGGAGAAGTTCCAGGCGGCCTTCACCGTGGCCGAAGGCTGGGGGTCGTACCGCCAGACTCGAAGCAAGGACGAGCAGGCAGGCCGGATCGAGTTGCGCTACGGCCAACTGCGCCTGACCACCCTGGCGTTCGAGACCACCGGTCAAGTGCGCAACGGCGAGGTGATGCTAGGCCAGCGGACGCTGCCGGCCAGGCTCAGCCAGCGTGGCACCAGGGTCGAGGTCGCGCTCCGCGTCCCAGTGGTGCTGAAGGCGGGCGAGCACTTGGACGTGACGCTGGCTACGTGACCCAGTGGGACGGGCGGACAATCGCTGGCGGCAGCTTGGTCACTGCGTCGCCCTTGGCCGCGTTGACCTGGGACTGCGTGAGGAAGAGACAGCCGGTCAGGTCGGCGCCGCTGAGATCGGTATCTCTGAGGTCCGCCCCGATGAAGTCGGCCAGTCTCAGGTCGGCGCCACGGAGATCGGCACCGATCAGGTAAGCGCCGCGCAGGTTGGCGGCCTGCAGGTCCGCGCCGCGGAGCTTGGCCCCGATCAGGTCGGCTCCGCGGCGGTCCTTCTGTTTCTTCCGGGAAGCTCGCACCAGTTCGCTGGTGCGGAGGAGGAGTTCGTTGACACCTTGCCGGTGCGCAGCCACGTCCACCTGGGCCGGGTCGTCCTCGGTGAGACGTTCGGTGTCCTCGAGCTTGGCCTGGAGTTGTTCATGAATCGGCTGGGTCGCCGTCAGGGTGAGCGCCTCGGTCAGGTACCAGAGGAGTTCGTGCAACTGCCGCATGATCGGCAGCGCCTCGAACATCCGCTGCGCGGTCTCCGGCGCCTCGCGCCAATGCCTTCCACCGAAGGTGAGCTGGGAGACCTTCTGGCCCGCACCGAAGCAGTCGTAGACCGTGCAGCCCTGGAAGCCCTCTCTGCGCAGCTTCTGGTGGATGCCGCAGCGGAAGTCTTGCTGCAGGTTGGGGCAGGGCTCCCCGGCGTCCTTGTCGATCGCAAAGTCTGCCGAGACCTGGAAGGTCAGCGCGACACAGCAGAGCCCGAAGCAGTTCGCGCAGTCAGCCCTCAGAGCATTGTGATTAGTTGCCGTCACCGGCGGTCTGCCCGGTCCGGCGCCAGCGGATGCCGGCCTCGATGAAGTCGTCGATCTCGCCGTCGAAGACGCCACTGGTGTTGCCGGACTCGTACAGCGTCCGCAGGTCCTTCACCATCTGGTACGGGTGCAGCACGTAGGAGCGCATCTGGTCACCCCACGAGCCCTGCACATCCCCGCGCAGCGCGTCGATCTCGGCCCGCTCCTCGGCCTTCTTCAGCGCGAGAATCTTGGCCTTCAGGATCACCATCGCGGAGGCCTTGTTCTGCAGCTGCGACTTCTCGTTCTGGCAGGAGACCACCGTGCCGGTCGGGAGGTGGGTGATCCGGACCGCGGAGTCGGTGGTGTTGACGCTCTGCCCACCCGGACCGGAGGAGCGGTACACGTCGATCCGCAATTCCTCCTCGGGTACGTCGATCTCGTCGGTCTGCTCCAGCACCGGGACCACCTCGACCGCCGCGAACGAGGTCTGCCGGCGCCCCTGGTTGTCGAACGGCGAGAT
>JAWWOY010000530.1:0-4533 GCA_033851195.1 Kribbellaceae bacterium
CGCCCGCAGGGTGACGTTGAGGCCGATACCGACCACTGCAGCAGGCCCGGAGGGTGTGTCGATCCGTTCGAGGAGGATCCCTGACAGCTTGCGGTCCTCCACCAGTACGTCGTTGGGCCACTTCACCTGGGCCTCGATCTCGCCAACCCGTCGTACGGCGGTGGCGACAGCTAGTGGAGCCAGCAGGCCCAGCCAGGGCCACCGCACCGCTGGCACCGACACGGGACGCAGCAGCGCGGACATGAGCAGCGCAGAGCGAGCCGGAGTGGTCCAAGTACGCCCGAGCCGCCCTCGGCCGGACGACTGGTACTCCGCGGCGACGACTAGACCCTCAGGCGCTCCAGCACGTGCCTGGGCCGCGACCACTAGATTTGTTGACTCGGTCTCAGCCAGTACGTCGATCTGGGTCCACAGCGAGCCTGGACGGACCAACCTGCCCTGCAGGAACTGTGCGTCCAGTGGGGGCCGGTCCAGGTCGGAGAAGTCTGGCATCAGCCGGTGTTCTGCAGACCGGCGGCAACACCCGACACAGTGAGCAGCAGCAGCCGGCGGGTCCGCTCGATCTGAGCCTCGTCGAGCGTGTCGTCGGTCCGCAAGGTGCGCAGAGCCCGCAGCTGCAGATAGCTGAGCGCGTCGACGTACGGATTGCGCAGCTCGACCGCCCTTCCCAGCACCCGGCGCCCGCTGAGCAGACGGTCGCTGCCGAGTACCTTCAGCACCCACTCGGTGGTCAGCTTGTGCTCGTCGAGCATCAGCCGCGTGAGGTCCGGCCGGTCACCGAGCTCCAGGTAGCGGCCCAGGATGCGCCGGTCCGTCTTGGCCAGCGACATTTCAGCGTTCTCGAGCATCACCTGGAACAGCGGCCAGTTCTGGTTCGCGTCCCGCAGCACCTGGACGTCGCCGACGGCAGCAAGGGCCGAACCGAGGCCGTACCAGCCCGGCGCGTTCACTCGGGCCTGGGACCAGGCGAACACCCACGGGATCGCCCGCAGGTCCTCCAGGCTCGACACCGCCACACCGCGTCGCGCCGGGCGAGAGCCGAGCGGCAGCTGGCCGAGCTCCTCCAGCGGCGTCACCCGGGCGAACCACTCGGCGAAGCCTTCCGCCCGCACCAGCCGGTGGTACGCCGTACGGGCGGCTTCGTCGAGGGTCTTCTCCACGACTGCGAAGCGTTCGGCCGCTATTGCTGCGCGTTGTTCGACAGCAGGGGTTGAGGCCAGCAGGGTCGCGGCTGTCACCTGCTCGATGTGGCGCTGGGCGATCGCTGCGTTGCCGTAGCGGGCCGGGATCGCCTCACCCTGTTCGGTGAGCTTGAAGCGCCCGGCGACCGAGCCAGGTGCCTGTGCCAGCACTGCCCGGTTGGCGGGACCCCCACCGCGGCCGAGAGCGCCACCGCGGCCGTGGAACAGAGTCAGCCGGATGGCGTTGCGCTGTGCCCACGCCGTGATCCGTGCCTGGGCGTCGTACAGGGCGAGGGTGGCTGACACCGGGCCGACGTCCTTCGCGGAGTCGGAGTACCCGAGCATCACCTCGAAGCGCCGGTCGTTCGCCGTCAGGCGGTGCCGGACCCGGGTCAGCTGGATCGCGTTGTCCAGCACCTCGACCGAGTTCTGCAGGTCCTCGCCGGTCTCGAACAGCGGCACCACATCCAGCTCGATCGGCCGGCCGTCCATCGCCGCGTCGGCCAGCTCGTAGACCGCGGCCAGGTCCCCGGCGTTCCGGGTGAACGAGACGACGTACCGGCGGCAGGCCTCCGGACCGAAGCGCAGCTGGATCTGGCTGATCACCCGCAGCGTGGCCAGCACTTCCTCGGTCTGGTCGGAGAGCTCACCACCGCTCAGGACCTCCTCGAGGGCCTGCGCATGAACCGACGAATGCTGTCGCACCTCCAGCTCCGCCAGGTGGAACCCGAACGAGGTCACCTGCCAGATCAGCTGCTGCAGCTCCCCGAACGCCTGCCGCGGCGCACCGGCCGAGACCAGCGAGTCCTGCAGCACCTTCAGCTCGTGCAGGTAGTCCGACGCCAGCGGGTAGCCGAAGTCGGCGTCGCGTGCCCGGGTAGCAGCGAGCCGCCGCGCAGCAAGGAGCAGCACTTGGCGGTGCGGTTCGGTCGGAGAGCGGGTCTCCATGTCGGCGATCAGTTCCGGGTTCTGCGCCCTGGCGTCCTCGATGATCCGCCGGACCGGCGCCGAGGGCGGCGTGATCGCGCCGTCCAGGGTGAGAGCGCGGCCGAGCCGTTCAGTGGCCTGCTCGAGCGCACGCAGCACGTGGTCGGCCTGGATCTGCATCGCCTCGCGGGTGATCGCGGCCGTGACGTTGGGGTTGCCGTCCCGGTCACCGCCGATCCAGGAGCCGAGCCGGACGAACGGCGTGACCGCCGGCGGCCTGGTCCCGGCCGACTCACCGGCCAGCGCGTCGTCGAGCCGCCGGTAGACGTTGGGGATGACGTCGAACAGCGTCTCCTCGAAGACGGCCATCGCCGAGCGCACCTCGTCCAGCGGCGTCGGCCGGCTGCTCCGCAGCTGCGAGGTCCGCCAGAGGATGTCGACCTGCTCCAGCAGCCGGCGCCGGTTCTCGGCCAGCTCGGAGTCACCGGTCCGCGGGTCCCCCCGCTCCTCCAGCAGCGTCGAGATGCGCCGGATGGTCGCCAGTACGGCGCGCCGCCGGGCCTCGGTCGGGTGGGCCGTCAGCACGGGCCGGAACTCCAGCCCGCTCAGCAGCGCTCGGGCCTGCTGCTCACCGCTGTCCGTCGCGATCTGCTCGACCGCCTGGGCCAGTTCCGACACGGCCGGGGCGTCACCGGACCGGTCACGCTCGCGCAGCACCCGGGCCCGGTGCAGTTCCTCGCTCAAGTTCGTCAGGTGGAAGTAGCAGGTGAACGCCCGGGCGACGTCCTCGGCACGCTCGTGCGGCCAGGAGGCGACCAGCTCCTCAGCAGCCGCACCCTCGCCGGCAATGGTCAGTTCCCGGAGCCTCTCGACGTCGTCCAGCAGCGGCTGACCGGCGTACTCGACCAGCACCCGGCCGAGCAGTTCGCCGAGCAGGCGCACGTCGGCGCGCAACTCCTCCGGTACTTCGAAACGTGCGCGGGTACGGGTCTGGGCTATTGCCTGGCTGCCGGTCTCGGTCACGTTTCGCCACCCTATCCGCGAGCACGGTCCCCACGCTTCCGCGTCCGACGTGTGGGAACTCAATCGTGATAGCGGGTGACTGGTCGTAGGCGCGACGCGACAGTAACGGGATGAAACCGCCTCAGACGGCACCGAAGCCGCCGCCGACAACCTGCGAGACGACCTTGGCCGGCTCGGCCGGGCTAGGCTGCGCGCTTATGGGAAAGACCGTGAACATCCACACCACCGCCGGAAAGATCGCGGACCTGGAGCACCGGCTGGACGAGGCCGTGCACGCCGGGTCGGAGCGCGCGGTGGAGAAGCAGCACGCCCGCGGCAAGAAGACCGCCCGGGAACGGATCGCGATGCTGCTGGACGAGGGGTCGTTCTCCGAACTGGACGAGTTCGCCCGGCACCGCTCCACCGCCTTCGGCCTGGATGGGAACCGCCCGTACGGCGACGGCGTGGTGACCGGCTTCGGCACCATCGACGGCCGCCAGGTGTGCGTGTTCGCGCAGGACTTCACCGTCTTCGGCGGCAGCCTGGGCGAGGTCTTCGGCGAGAAGATGGTCAAGGTGATGGACCTGGCGATGAAGATCGGCTGCCCGCTGATCGGCATCAACGACTCCGGCGGCGCCCGGATCCAGGAGGGTGTGGTCTCGCTCGGCCTGTATGGCGAGATCTTCCGCCGCAACGTCCGCGCCTCCGGGGTGATCCCGCAGATCTCGCTGATCATGGGCCCCTGCGCGGGCGGCGCGGTCTACTCCCCCGCGGTCACAGACTTCACCGTGATGGTGGACGAGTCGTCGTACATGTTCATCACCGGACCGGACGTGATCAAGACCGTCACCGGTGAGGACGTCAGCCAGGAGGACCTGGGCGGCGCGCGGACGCACAACACCAAGTCCGGCAACGCGCACTACCTCGGCAGCGACGAGGAGGACGCGGTCGAGTGGGTGAAGTCGCTCGTCGCGCACCTGCCGCAGAACAACCTCGAGGACCCGCCCGTCTACGACGCGCCGGCGGACCTGGAGCCGAGCGAGACGGATCTGGCGCTGGACACGCTGATCCCGGACTCGCCGAACCAGCCCTACGACATGCACACCGCGATCGGGGCGGTGCTGGACGACGGCGACTTCCTGGAGGTTCACGCGCTGTTCGCGCCGAACCTCATCGTGGGCTTCGGCCGGGTCGAGGGCCGCGCGGTCGGGGTGGTGGCGAACCAGCCGATGCAGTTCGCCGGCACGCTCGACATCGATGCCTCCGAGAAGGCGGCCCGGTTCGTCCGCACCTGCGACGCGTTCAACGTGCCGATCCTCACCTTCGTCGACGTACCGGGCTTCCTGCCGGGCACCGACCAGGAGTGGAACGGCATCATCCGCCGCGGCGCCAAGCTGATCTACGCGTACGCCGAGGCGACCGT
>JAWWOY010000531.1:0-4452 GCA_033851195.1 Kribbellaceae bacterium
GCCTCGGCCTCGGCGTCCAGCAATGTGGCGTCCATCGATCTCCCTCCCGTGTCTGCCGCCATCCATGCAGGAGAGGGACTTTATCGACCGAGCCGCCCCGCTGTCCTGAGCGGGTCCCTCACCTGTGGACAGACACCGCTAGTCCTGCGAACGCCGGCGGAACGCCATCAGCGCCAGTGGCGCGAAGATCGCCGTGAAGATGATCGACCAGCCGACTGACGCCACCACGGGGTGATGCATCGGCCACTGGGCGTCGGGCGCGGCGGCGGGGCCGTTGCCCCACAGGTCGCGGCAGGCCGCCGTCAGCGCCGACACCGGGTTCCACTCCGCAATGACCCGCAACCACCTCGGCATGTTCTCCGGGGGCGCGAAGGTGTTGGCGACGAAGGTGAGCGGGAACATCACGGTGAACATGAACCCTTGAACCGCCTCGGTCGAGCGCAGCAGCGACCCGACCCAGATGCCTAGCCAGATCATCGAGAAGCCGAAGAGCAGCAGGACCAGGTAGGCGAGCACGGCGTTCGCCAGACCCTCGCGGATCCGCCAGCCGACCAGCAGACCGGTCAACCCCATCACCACGATGCCGATGCTGGAATGGATCAGGCTCGAGATGCTGCGCCCGACCAGCACGGAGGCCCGCGAGATCGGCAGCGACTTGAACCTGTCGACGATCCCCTTCTCCAGGTCGCCGTTCAGCCCGATGGCCACCACGGCCGAGGAGAAGACCATCGTCTGCGCCATGATGCCGGGGAGCAGGAACTCCCGGTACGAGCCGCCGGGGACGTTGATCGAGCCACCGAAGACAAAGGCGAAGAGCAGTACGAACATCACCGGCTGGATCGTCACGTCCAGCAGCATTTCCGGCATCCGGCGGATGTGCAGCAGGTTCCGCCAGACGACGGTCAGGGACTGCTGCAGCAGAGTGCGCTGCTGGATCGGGACTCTGGTGTCGACGGTCGTGGCGGTCATCGGATGGCCTCCTGCTCGCTTGTCTTCCTGGCGGCGTCCAGTTGGTCGGTCTGTTCGGCACGGTGTCCGGTCAGGTGCAGGAAGACGTCGTCGAGGCTCGGCCGCTTCAGGCCGAGGTCATCGATGTCGATCCCGCTATCGGTGAAAACCGCGGCGATGCGGGTCATGTCAGCCAGGCCGCTCGCGGGCGCGGTGAGACGCCGGCTCACCTCCTCGACATGCACCTCCGGTGAGTGCTGCCTGAGCAACTCGGCGGCACGCGGCAGATCGGCCGCCAACGACACCGTGAGGACCACGCTGGCCCGGCCTGCCTCGTCCTTGAGCTGGGTCGGCGTGCCGGCTGCGATCACCTTGCCCTTGTCGATCACCACGATCTCGTCGGCCAGGTGATCGGCCTCCTCCAGGTATTGCGTCGTCAGCACCAGGGTGGTCCCGTCCCGGACCAGGCCGCGCAGCACCTCCCACAGGTCCGCCCGGCTGCGCGGGTCGAGTCCGGTGGTCGGTTCGTCCAGGAACAGCACGGGCGGCGCGGCGACCAGACTGACCGCCAGGTCGAGCCGCCGCCGCATTCCGCCGGAGTAGGTCTTCGCCACCCGGTCGGCCACATCCGTGAGCAGGAACCGCTCGAGAAGTTCGTCGGACTTTTTGCGCAGGTAGCTCGTCGGCAGCCCGTAGAGCCTGCCGATCAACCGGATGTTCTCCCGGGCGGTCAGCAGGTCGTCGATGGTGGCGGACTGGCCGGTCAGGCCCATACTGCGCCGGACGGCCGCAGGATCCTTGACGACGTCGTACCCGGCGACCCGGCCGGTTCCGCTCGTCGGCACGCTCAGGGTGGTCAGCATCCGGACAGTTGTCGTCTTGCCGGCGCCGTTCGGACCGAGCAGGCCCAGCACGGATCCTTCAGGGACGACGAAACTCACCCCGTCGACGGCGCGGTTCGCGCCGAATTGCTTCACTAGATCAATGGCTTCTACGGCTGGAGCAGTAGGCATGCGGACACACTAGGTGACCGCACCGACAATCCGCATAGACAACCCCGCAGATGAATTCCGCCCGGCATGACGATGGGGCGGCCCGGTCGGGCACGGTCCGCCCCGTCTTCCCGGGCTGGTTCCTCAGCTCTTGTCGACCGTGATGTGCTTCGCCTCTCCCCTGTTTTCCTTCATCGCGACGCGGACCTCCAGAATCCCGTCGTGGTAGGTCGCCTTGACGTTGCGCTCGTCCGCTGCCGCCGGTAGACCGACGCTGCGGGAGAAGGTCCCGTACCGGAATTCGGACCGGTGTGGATCCTTCTTCTCCTCCCGGCGCTCCGCCTTCACGGTGAGTACGCCGTTCTGGATCGAGATGTCGACGTCCTTGTCCGGATCGATCCCGGGGAGTTCGGCGCGCAGCACGTACTCGTCCCCGTCCTGGAAGTCCTCGACCCGCATCATCTGCAGCCCTGCGAACGGCCGCAAGCCCGGAAACGCCGGGAACTCGGACTCCAGCCAGTCGACCAGGTCCGCGAACGTGCTGCGTTCCCGCTTGATCAGACTGTTCATGGCTATGCCTCCTTGTGCATCGTGGCGACTCCAGTTCACCGCGATCCCAGCGATCAGCAAAGGGGCCTAGGTCCATTCGACACAGGAGTTTCGGCACGGCGTCCAGTCATCGGCGCCAAGCAAGCGGCCTGGGTTCCAGCAGGCGCGCCGCGAATGACTACGCAGACTGGCCGCCCCCGCATACAAAGCGGGTGAGGTCGAGGGCGCCGGCTGGCCGCGGCTCAGCCCGACACTTCGCTGGCAGCGGCTCAGCAGGAACGCTTCGCTGGCCGCGGCTCAGCCCGACGCTTCGCGGACAGGCTTGATCGACAGCCGTCCACCGACCGCGCCGTCAAACTCGACTGGCAGTACTCGCCCCGGGCGCGCCCGGACGAAGCGCCCCCCGCCCGAGCACCCAGGAACCGCCCGCCGACGCGACAGCACTGCCAGTCGAGTCTGACCAAACCAGACCCGGCACAGCCCCCAACGCCCCGGCATACCTCCCAACAGCTCGGCATACAAAGCGGGTGAGGTCGAGGGCGCCGGCTGGCAGCGGCTCAGCCCGTGACACTACGCACGCCGCGACCCAGTCCGACAATTCGCGGGCCGCGGCTCAGTCCGACACTTGGCGGGCCGCGGCTCAGTCCGACGCTTCGCGGGCCGCGGCTCAGCCGGAACGCTTCGCGGACAGGCTTGATCGGCAGCCGTCCACCGGCAGCGCCGTCAAACTCGACTGGCAGTACGCCGCCCCGGCCGCCCCCGACGAAGCGCCCCCGCCCGAGCACCCAGAAACCGCCCACCGACGCGACAGCACTGCCAGTCGAGTCTGACCAAACCAGACCCGGCACAGCCCCAACGCCCCGGCATACCTCCCAACACCTCGGCATACAAAGCGGGTGAGGTCGAGGGCGCCGGCTGGCAGCGGCTCAGCCCGTGACACTTCGCACGCCGCGACCCAGTCCGACACTTCGCGGGCCGCGGCTCAGCCGGAACGCTTCGCGGACAGGCTTGATCGGCAGCCGTCCACCGACCGCGCCGTCAAACTCGACTGGCAGTACGCCGCCCCGGCCGCCCCCGACGAAGCGCCCCCCGCCCGAGCACCCAGAAACCGCCCACCGACGCGACAGCACTGCCAGTCGAGTCTGACCAAACCAGACCCAGCATGGCCCCCAACACCCCCGCGTACCGCAATACCCCGGCATACCTCCCAACACCTCGGCATACAAAGCGGGTGAAGTCGAGGGCGCCGATGGTGCTTCGCCCATCGGACCCTTGCATCAGGGCTGCTGGAGGTGACGCTCTTGGATGTTGCGGATATGCTACCCATGTGGATACAGCTGCTTCGCTGGTTGCGGAGGCTCGCAGAGCTGCGGGCCTGTCGCGGCGTGCGCTGGCGGCGCGGACCGGCGTCCCGACGTCGACCGTCTCCCGGATCGAATCCGGACATATGGACCCGACCGTCACCATGCTGCACAGGGTGATCGCAGCGGCCGGTCATCGTCTCGACATCAGTGCGACGACGGCAACAGATCGGCGATCGATCGCTGACCTTTCCGACGCCTGGAGCGAGACTCCAGCTGGTCCGAGGATCGACTGGACGCGGATCCGCGGGCTACTCGACTGGTTATCTGGTGATCGGGAGCGGACGGCTCCGGCCATCGAGCTGCCTCCGGCCCGATCCGGTCTGCAGATGTTGGACTCGCTGCTTGCCGGAATCGCCGAGAAGTCGGCGGATGACGCCGGCCTCGAGCGGCCGCGCTGGGCCATGAAGGTCCCAGCGCTCAGCGTGCCATGGCTTCCACCTGGAACGCCGAGGATGATCGCCGCGGCGCGGAGAGCCACACCACGGCAGTTGGCTGAGCGGAACATCTGGCTTGCCGAGCTCGACCTCTGGCGCCCACGTGGATGACCTTCTGTTCACTCGCGACGACATCTTCGCGAATCTGACCGCGGTCGCCGACCT
>JAWWOY010000542.1:0-6704 GCA_033851195.1 Kribbellaceae bacterium
GATTGGGCACGGTGCTGAACAGCAGCGGAATGGCCCTGGCAGCGGAGATCTCCGGGAAGGGAATGATCGACAAGAACAGCTTCTGCCATTCCATCCAGCGTTCCTGTACCTGGCGGAACATGTTGCCACGGATGGCGCCGTCCTCGGCCCCGTAGACCCGGTGATCCTTCTCCTCCTGCATCGGGAAGTAGGACCGCAGGATCTGCTTGAGGGGGTCCTTCTGCGGCGCCTTGTCGAAGCTGTAGTCCGTCTTGTAATTCTTCGCCGGTGAGGCGAATGTCGGCTGCCAGGACAGTTCCTGGATCTTCTTGTGAGCCGCCAACAGGCTCTCGTGACTCATCTGATCCCTCCAACCGGTTATCTGGAGAGCGGCGGTCAGGGGGCCGTCACTCCCGCCTGGGTGTGTCGCTGCGAGCGAGACATATGCTGCCCGCGACAGCGTCCGTGGCAATGTCCGTGGCTAGGCAGTCGCCGCCGCCCGCTCGCCTCCTCCCGCGACGGGTGGGCGTACTCGCCCGTCGCCCGTGCCGCCGGCGCCCTCGTCTCGCCACCTCCGGCTGGCCTCCGCCGCGATGTCGACCAGCGTGTGGATGAGGTCGGCCGAGTGCAGGGCGAACCTGCGACTAGGCATCGACATGCCCAAGCTGGCCACGGCCCGCCCGCCTGGGTCGACGATGGGAGCCGCGATACAGCAGAAGCCCGGTGCGAACTCCTCGCGATCGAGCGCGAAGCCGTGCAGCCGGACCTGCGCCAGTTCCTGGTCGAACCTGTCCGGGTGGGTGATGGTGGCGCCCGTGAACGCGGTGAACCCGCACTCCTCCCGCACCGTTTCCTGCAGCTCCGGGGACCATGCGACGATCGCTTTGGTCACAGCCAGCGCGTGTGCCTGCTGGTGCGGAATCCGATCAGTCACGCCGGGCACCCGGGCCAGGCCCTGGTGGCCCTTGGCTTCGGTGATCCAGGTGGCTCCGTCGGCAGGCCGGGCGAGATAGGTCCGCTGGCGCGTGCGACCGTACAGTTCCGAAACCGCCTCAGACAGCAAGCCCGGCGGGACCTGTTCGGCGGCTGCCGAGCCACCCCAGGGATGACCCCAGGGTGGGCTCGACCGCAACCAGTAGCGAGCACCGTGTGGACCGCGGAAAGCGAAGCCCTGCTGGCATAGCGTATTCAGCAGGTACCGTGCTGTGGCGGTGCTCTTATTCAGTTGCAGAGCAAGCTCGTCCGCGGTGAGGCCCTGCACTGCCGCTCCGAGAATCCGCAGAGCCTCGAGCGTCTCTACGGCCGTCTTGAGCGATCGACCCGGTCGGGAGGCTTCGGCGCCCCGTTCGCTGATCAGCGGCATCCGCCCCACCTCCTGAGCCCCCATCGGCTGCTGCACGCCACCACGTACTCAACTCGGCTGGGCGACATATTCACCAAAACACTCAGCCTGGGAAGGGTCAACAACGCCGTCACATCGGCACATCCTGCAACTCGGCTGACGGATCCACCTGTACCCGAAGCAACAGGTGAACCGAGCACAACAGGGAGTCAGGGCCACCCGACCTGCCCTGCTCCACCAGCGCCGGCATCGACAGCGGCAGCGGCACCGTTCGGAACGCGGTGACCGGCCCCGCGAACAGGTCGCACCGGCCTCGATCAGCCGATGGTCATCTTCTCCAGACTGGCGTAGCTCCTGCCACCCCGGCCACTCCCCCGAGGTGGACGAGCACGTCCATGCGACAAAGGTGCTCGGCGCTCGAGCCGGGCCGCGCGCTGGCGCAGTACGGCGGGGTGCGGGGGCGGCTGATCCCACAGATACCCGGCGCGCCGGCCTGGCGCGTTGTGGCAGGTTTATGACATGACCCTACGTATCGGCATCGCAGGTATCGCCATCGAGTCGAGCACCTTCTCCCCACACCGCGCCGGATTGGCAGATTTCGACGTACGCCGAGACGAGTTGCTGCTGCGCCGGTACGAGTTCCTCGAGGCCGACTGGGCCGCGGGTGTCGAATGGGTGCCGCTGCTGCACGCCCGGTCGCTGCCCGGTGGTGCGGTGCTACCGGAGGTGTACGACGACCTGTCGGCCGAGATCATCGACCGGCTCCGATCGGCCGGCCCGCTGGACGGTCTCTTCTTCGACATCCACGGCGCGATGAGCGTGGTCGGGCGCGAGGACGCCGAAGCCGATCTGGCGGGTCGGATCCGGGCCGAGCTCGGGCCGGACGTCCTGGTGTCGGCGTCGATGGACCTGCACGGCAACGTCTCCCGCGAGCTCGGAACCGCCGTCGACCTCATCACCTGTTACCGGATGGCGCCGCACGAGGACGCTGCAGAGAGTCGCGAACGGGCAGCCCGAAATCTGGTCGAGCGGCTACGGTCTGGGCTCGGGCGGCCGGGCAAGGCTTGGGCGCAGGTGCCGGTGTTGCTGCCGGGGGAGAAGACCTCGACCAGGATCGAGCCGGCGGCCTCAATCTACAAACGGGTTGCCGAGATCGCCGATGAGCCAGGTGTGCTGGACGCCGCGGTCTGGGTCGGCTATGCCTGGGCCGACGAGCCACGCTGCCGAGCGGCCGTAGTGGTGACCGGGGACGACCAGGCACTGATCACCGAGCGGGCAGCGGAGCTGGCGCAGTCCTACTGGCAGGCTCGGTCGGCGTTCGCATTCGTCGCACCGACCGGCAGCCTGCAGGAGTGCGTGTCGGCCGGCTTGGCGAGCGCTGCCCGACCGTTCCTGATCAGCGACTCCGGCGACAACCCTACCGCCGGTGGTGCCGGCGACGTCTCTCACACCCTCGGCCAGTTGCTCACGGTCGACGAACTGACCAGCGGCACGGCGACCGCGATCCACGCCAGCATCACCGACCCTGACGCGGTGAACGCCTGTGTCGCGGCCGGCGTCGGAGGTCAGGTCAGCGTCCCCGCCGGAGGCAAGGTCGACTCCGGCCCCTCCGGTCCGGTGCCGCTGTCCGGGACGGTGTTCTCGATCTCCGAGGACCCGGTCGGTGGGACGGTGGCGGTGGTGCGGGTCGGCGGTCTGCACGCCATCCTCACCTCGCGCCGTAAGCCGTACCACCACATCGCCGACTTCACACTGCTCGGCCTCGACCCGGCCGGCACCGACCTGGTAATCGTGAAGATCGGCTATCTGGAACCGGAGCTCTACGAGCTGGCCGAGGACTGGCTGCTGGCGCTGACGCCTGGCGGGGTGGACCAGGACCTGCTGCGGCTGGGACATCACGGAGTGCGCCGGCCACTGTTCCCGTTCGACCCCGAGATGGCTGACCCGGAGCTGGTACCGGAACTGCTGAACTAGATCGCGGTCGGCGGCTCCGCTGGCCACAGGGCCTTCACGTAGACATCTTGGTCAGCTTCACCGCTCGGGTTCGTCCGCGCGTCGATGCGAGCCGTGCAGTACACCAATCGATCGATCTGCCCGCCCGACTGCCCAGTCAGCGTGGTTGCGGCAGCAGGGTGTTCCAGCGGTGCAACTGGTTGGCGATCCACGGAACGATGGCATCACCGAACGCTGAGTCCAAACCGAGGTACCGGACTCCGACCAGCGCGATCGCGAGCGCCCCGAAGCAGATACCGAACGCGGTCAGCGCGCTGCCCGCGAGATCCGGGTCATGCGTGGTCACCCACCCGACCATCCCGCTGACCACCGCGACCGAACCGAGCACCATGGCCACGCCGAACAGGATCGAGAAGGGCGCCGCGAGTACCGCACCGAGTCCGCAGATCAGCGCCGTCTCGGCGGCCACGGACGTGTGGGCATGCGGCGCCGGTGAGCCGTCGAGCAGCGCCTGCAGGTCCACGTCATCCCCGGAGGTGCCCCCGAACGCGGCCATATGTACAGGCTAATTCGCTACTCGCGACCCGTCTGGTCCGAGCGTGGCCTCGGCCTGGCAACGAACTCCCCGAGCTTCTCAGCCGCCGAGATCAACCGACTGTCCGGAGGGCTACGGTCGGTGCCAGGCGTGCCGCCCTCAGAGCGGGATAGAGCCCGGCGGCGACACCGACCACCAGCGAACCGCCCAGTCCGGACACCACAGGCAGCAGCGGCAAAGCGATCGAGATGCCCTGGCTCCACGCGTAGCCACAGGTCACCGCTACGCCGATCGCTGCGCCCGCCGCCGCACCCAACAGGCAGAGCAGCGTGGACTCGATCAACACCAGTACGCCGACCACGGCTCGGGTCGCGCCGAGGGCTCGCCGCAGGCCGATCTCCGATCGTCGCTCGAGCACCGAGACCACCATTACGTTGGCAACGCCGACGCCTCCGACCAGCAGCGCAACCGCCCCGAGGCCGAGGGCAAGGCCGTTCAGCGCGTCCCGGGTCGCGACCCGGGCGACCAACAGGTCGGATGGACGCCCGACAACGACTGCCCCGGGATCGTCGGGCATCGCCGTCGCCGCGAGCAGCGCGTGAACGCCGCCGACCTCATCCGGTGCGGCTCGGAGATAGATACGAGTAGGCCCCGCCTTCCCGCCAAGCTCGGTACGCGCCACGGCCGAGCCGACCAGTACCGAACTGTCGAGCTCCGGCGCGAGTGGCGAGTCCTCCAGGATGCCCAGCACCTCGGCGTACAGGCCGCGGCGTCCGTCGGCGGTGCTGAGCAGGACGAGGCGCTGTGGACCCGTTCGATCGATGCCCAGTGCCCGGGCCGCGCCCGAGCCGAGTACGACCGCCGGATAGCGGCCAGTGGCGGCGTCGAGGAACCGGCCGTGGGCGAGTCGGAGGTCGAGGGCGTCGACGAGGTCAGGTTGTACCGCTACCACTGAGACTCCGTTGGTGTCGGCTACCGGCACAACGGATGTACGGCGCACCATCCAGCCGGTCTGGTAGGTGACGGGCGACACCTGTCGTACGCCGGTCATCCGCCGCACCATCCCAGCCGAGGCAACGGGTAGCGGCGCGGGCTGGTTGTCGATCGTGTCTCCGGAGCTGACGGTCAGCAGGTTGCCGTCCGTCCCCAGCCGATCGACGAGTGCCTGACGGGTCGTGGCCGGTACTGCGACGACAGCGACCACGGCCGCGACGCCGAGTGCGATACCGCTGGCGCACAGTCCGGTCCGCAACCACCGAGAACGGAGTCCGGTCATCGCCTCGACGACGATGTCCCGCGGGCGTGCCCCGAGGCGCTTGTTCTTCCGCATGTCACCACCCCCTGGCTGAGTCGTGGCAGAGGACACCGTCGCGTAGGTGGATCTGCCGGGTCGCTGCGGAGGCGATGTCCGGGTCGTGCGTGATGACGATCAGCGTCGCTCCGTCACCGTTCAGCTCCTGCAGCAGCGCGAGCACCTCCCGCCCGGTGGCGGTGTCGAGGTTCCCGGTCGGCTCGTCGGCGAGGATCACCGCCGGCGAGCCGATCAGCGCACGGGCGATCGCAACCCGCTGGCACTCACCGCCCGACAGTTGACTCGGCACGTGGTGCCGGCGATGGCTCAGCCCGACCCGCGCACACGCCTCCTCAGCGGCTGCCATCCGCAACCTCCTGCCCACCCGGCGGTACAGCAGACCGTGCGCGATGTTGGTCAGTACGTCGCGATGCGGCAGCAGGTGGAACTGCTGGAACACGAAGCCCAGGTGCTGGGCACGAAACGCGGACAACGCGGCGTCGGAGAGCCGGCGTGTGTCCGACCCGGCGATCCAGACTGTGCCGGCTGACGGTCGCTCGAGTGTTCCGGCGATCTGAAGGAGGGTGGACTTGCCCGAACCGGATGGTCCGACCACCGCCACCATCTCGCCCGTGCCGACCTCGAGATCGAGCTCATGGAGGGCTTTGGTCTCAATGCTGCTGGGATAGGTCTTGGTCACGCCGCGAAGCGCCACTGCTGTCATGGCGCCGCCACCAGTACCTTCGCGCCGGCGGTGATGCCAGGCCCGGAGACCTGCACCATCGTGTCGGAGTACAGCCCGGTACTGACTGGGACGTCGGACCGCTCGGAGCCGTTCAGCACGGTGACCGCGAACCGCCCGTCCGGCCGGGCCAGCAGTGCAGCGACCGGCACGGCGAGGACCCGACGTACCTGGTTCACGGTCACGGCGACGCTGACAGGTGCCGAACTGTATGCGGCAGCCACCTGCGGTTGCCGCAAGGTGATCGTGACGCCGATCGTGGCAGCGTCCGGATTACCGGGCCGCACGTTCGCAGCCGCGGGATCAGGCAGGGTCGCGACCCGCGAGACTGCAGCCACCGTCCCCGGTGTCTGGGTTACGGCGTCGGGCAGTGTCACGGTGACCGGTGCGCCCCGATGCAGAAGGTAGGCCTGATCGACGGCAACCGGCAGATCCACGACGACCTTCGGTGCGGTTGCGCTGAGCAACGGTTCGCCGGGCGCCGCCGGTGCGCCGAGTTTGACGTTTACGCCGGCAACCCGGAGCGGGAGGGATGCGAAGACAAGCTGACCCGGCTCGACCAAGCCGGTGAGTGGCAGCCGGTGGGCTCGCTGCCACTTCCGCACCGCTGCTTTGGTCCGCCAGGAGAACAGCTGGCTACCGCTGATCGCTGGGGCATAGCCAAGCGCCGCGAGCGCAGTGTTGAGCTGGGCGACATCGGGCCCACGTAGGCCGGACTGCAATGTCCGCCACAGCGGACGTGCTCCGGGAAGGACCGGCACGCTCCGGCCATCCACCTCATACAGCGGTTGATCCGCCCGGATCACGGCTCCAGGTGCCGGTAGCCAGGTGTAGGCCCTTCCGGATCCGGCGGCGACCAACT
>JAWWOY010000552.1:0-3664 GCA_033851195.1 Kribbellaceae bacterium
GTTGCACCCCCGACAGGCATGCCGATCGTCTCCAGCGCCGCACCCTGATAGCTGGTCGGGACCCCACGCTGTGCGAGCTCGCTCAGTTGCGCGGCGCTGATGCCCTTCTCAGCCGGCACCAGGCCGACCATCTCCTCCGGTACGCCGAGGGCTGCCGCAGCTTGAGCTCGTACGCCGAGCATGCCGCCGGCGGTGGCGAGTGTGGACAGGGCGAGGAAGCGGCGGCGGTCGAATCCCCTCGGGCGGCAGCAGCCGTCATCGCAGCAGGTCGTGCTGTCCAGGTGCTCGGTCGTCATCGTCGGACCCCTTTCCGGCGGGCGGAAGTCCCCGGCCCCGCAGCAGTCCGGAGCAGGTTCACGCTAGCTGGGAAATCGATTTCTCAGAGTGAACAGAGAACTTGCCACGACAAAGCGCCCGGGTCAAGACCCGGGCGCTCTGCGGCATAGCTGTAGGGCGGTTACAGCCCTGGAGTCGTCAGTTGCGCGACTTGAGCTGAAGTGTCACCGGCGTCATCAGCAGGGAGATGGCGGTGATGGCGATCGATACCGCGGCAAGTGCGCCGCCCTGTCCCCAGCTGGTGCCGGCCAGCGACAGATACGCCGTACCGACGGTGGCGGCGCCGAGGGCGAGGCAGGTCTGCTGGCTGGTGAGGAGGATTCCGCTGCCCAGTCCGGCCTGCGCCGGCGGCACCTGCCCGACGACCACGCCCATCAACGGGACCATCACCAGGCCGCTGCCGAAGCCGGCGACGAGCAACGGTGCCGCGAGCCTCAGCGGAGTCACGTCCGGCCACAAGGTCAGTGCCACCACGCCGAGCATTGCGTAGCCAACGGCCTGGATGATCCAGCCGCCGACGATCAGGCCGGCGCCGTAGCGCTGCTGCAGCCGAGGACCGTAGACCGAGGTAATCAGGAAGCCGATCGCCATCGGCAGCAGGCTGAGACCGCCCTGCAGCGGAGACATCCCGGCCCCGCCCTGGGTCGCGAGCGCGAATACGAACATGAAACCGCCGAAGGTGGTGAAGAACCCGACCGCGAGCAGCAGGCCGACCCGCATCGGCCTCAGGCGCAGCACGGACGGCGGGATCAGCGGTGCCGAGCCGGATTGCTCCGACCGGTGCTGGTGCAGGGCGAGCAACCCGACCGCCGGGATGGCGGCAGCCAGCGAGGCCCAGGTCCAGGCGGGCCAGCCGAGCGGGCGGCCCTCGGTCAGCGGCAGCAGCAGGAGCAGCAGGGCGAGAGCGAGTAGGGCCGCACCGGTGAGGTCTACGCGAAGCCGTTGGGCAGCGCGGGTCTCGGGTAGCAGCTTGATCGCCGCGACGATTGCGGCCACGCCGACCGGCACATTCACCAGGAACACCGCGCGCCAGCCGAGACCGAAGACGTCGACCGACACCAGGACGCCACCAAGGATCTGGCCGAGCGCAGACGCCAGGCCACCGGCGACACCGAACATCGCCATCGCGCGGGCCCGGTGGGTCCCGGTCAGCAGGCTGCTGATCGTCGCCAGTACCTGCGGGGTCATCGCTGCCGCGGCTGCACCCTGCACGACCCGGGCGGCCAGGAGTACGCCGATGGTCGGGGCGATAGCGCAGACGAGCGACATAAGGGTGAAGCCGGACAGGCCGATCAGGAACAGCCGCTTGCGGCCGAAGCCGTCGCCGAGGCGCCCGCCGACCACCAGCAGGGTGGCGTTGGCGATGCCGTAGCTGCCGACGACGAGCTGCAGTCCGCCCGAGGAGGCGTGCAGATCGGAGCCGATAGCGGGCAGGGCGACGTTGATGATGAAGAAGGAGAGCATCGGCAGGAAAGCGCCGAAGAGCAGAGTAGTGAGGGCCACCGGACCCAGGGGCGAGGCGACGCTGACGGACGGGGTCGGCTCGGCGGCGACGCCACCGGCCGCCGGGACGGTTTGGAGCTGATCTGTCATGTCACCCAGGATGTGGCCGTTCCGAGCCTGGTGGTGAGAGCCTGGTTATCCTGGTATTGGCACCACCCGGAACCAGCCTTTCGCGGGCACGCCGCACGGGTCACGATGGGAAGGTGAGCACCTTGGACAGCATGCCAGCCACCACCGACAGAACCGCCACCGCTGAGTCTGCTGCTGATCGATCGGCGGCGGTTCATCAGGACGCTGCTGCTCGATCGGGCGCGGTTGACCGGGCAGAGGCACCGGAGCGGCGGCGCGAGCTGGCGGCGTTCCTGCGCAGCCGGCGGGAGCGGATCCAGCCCGACGAGGTCGGGTTCGCGCCGGGCGGCCGGCGTCGTACGCCGGGACTGCGGCGCGAGGAGGTCGCCCAGCTCGCCGGGGTCGGCGTCACCTGGTACACCTGGCTCGAGCAGGGCCGGGACATCAACGTGTCCGCCCAGGTGCTCGAGGCCATCTCCCGCACCCTGCGGCTGGACCGGCTGGAGCGCAACCACCTCTACACGCTGGCCGGGATCGCCCTGGGGCCAACGCCCAGTGACTCTGACGGGCTGCCCGATTCGGTCCACCGGATGCTGAAGCAGGTCTCGCCGTACCCTGCCCAGGTCCTCAACTCTCGGTACGACGTGCTCGCCCACAACGATGCTTACAGCAAGGTCATCATCGACCTTGCCGCGATCCCGATCGAGGAGCGCAACCTACTGTGGCTCACGTTCGTCTCCAAAGAGTGGCAGTGTGCGTTCCTCGACGCGGAGTCGATCAAGCTGCACATGGTGGCCGGCTATCGCGCCGCCCTGGCTGAGCACCTCGGCGACCCGGTCTGGCAGGACTTCACCGACCGACTGCTCGCCAACTCACCGTTGTTCGCCGAGCTCTGGGACCGGTACGACGTGGCCGCGCCGAGCACCAGGATCAAGGTCCTCGAGAACGCACGAGTCGGCTTGCTCCGGATCGAACCGGTCAACCTGTGGCTCTCCCAGCGGGGCCAGCACCGCCTCACCGTCTACACGCCCGCCGACAAGGACTCCGAACACAAGCTCCACCTCCTCGTCACCTCCTAACCTCCCCCCGCCCCGCTACTCCCGTTCGTCGGTCCCTTGTGACCCGGCGTGTCGCCACTCATCGGTCCGAAGAGCCGCGCTCAGGCGGTGTCGCGGTCGCGCCAGCCGGCTTTCAGAGCGGCGAGCGTGACCGCGACTGCCGGTCGCCGGGCGGTGGCGGTGCGCCAGACGGCGTACAGCCGCCGGCTCGGTGCCGGCTGCAATGGTACGGCGACGACGCCGTCGGGCAGGGGGCCTCGGCCGAGTCGTGGGAGCAGGCCGATCCCGATGCCTTGGGCAAGCATCGCGAGCTGGGTCTGGTACTCCGCGACCGAGTAGGCGACCTCCGGCTCGACCCCGGCCTTGCGCATCGTACGGACCAGCCAGTCATGGCAGATGGAGCCCACTGGCTGGCAGATCCAGCGCTCGCCGACCAAGTCGGCCGCCTGGACGGACTCCTTACCAGCAAGCCGATGCGACGACGGGACCAAGATGTCGGCCGGATCCGAGCCGAGCCTCCGCCGGGACAGTCCTTCGGGCAAAGCCAGTGGGGTGTTGTGCCAGTCGTGCACGACCGCGACATGTACCTCGCCTCTGTTGACCGCGGCAACGGCCTCGAACGGATCGGTCTCGATCAGACGCACCTCGAGTGCGGGATTGTCATCGATCAGCCTGGGCAGCACAGCGGGCAACAGTCC
>JAWWOY010000584.1:0-3341 GCA_033851195.1 Kribbellaceae bacterium
AGCCGAGTTGTTCCTTTATCCCGGCGAGGAGCATCTGTTCGCCGACTCGTCATTGCCGTCGTACGACCAGGCCGCGACCGCCCTGCTTACCCGCCGGGTGCTCGACTTCCTGGAGGGGAACCGATGAGAACCGACATCATCTTGATTCCCGGGCTCCGGCTCGTTCTGCGCGGTCGTAGCCAGGCTCCAACTGTCCTCGGCTAAGAGGTTGCTGAAACGCCGGCCGCAGCTTTGACGTAGGTCGGCGATGGTGGTCCGCGGCGTCTTGCCGCGGGTCACGCCCTGGGGCCCATCTGGGCCACGACGCGACCCGTCCGCGATGCAGCGGGGGACGTCGTGGCCCAGCCCTCGCAGGTGCAGCCGGTGCGAGCCTGCAGCCTTGCTCAGTGAACACCCCGCAGATCGGCTCGGCCCCGAACTGCCCCTTGTGATCGTTGCTGAAAACAACAATCAGTGGCGTGGGCGGGTCGAGCTGCGCCGCGAAGAAAGTTGCTGCCGCCTTCAAGATCTCGGTCGCCCGCGGCAGACCGGTCGATGGAGCCGAGTCAGCCTTGATGGGAACCTGCGCGTTGCGGTAGGAGCAGCATGAGGGCGGCCGCTAGGACATAGCACGCGATCTGCCACGGGAGGATCGACGTGAACGCATCGCTGTAGGCATTGAGCGGTGTCGCGCCGTCGGTGAAGGACGTCTGCAGCGCGCCGAAGAACACGGCACCGAGAGCAGCGACACCTGCTGCATTACCGACCTGGCCCACGGTTGTGAGGACTCCCGAGGCTGCACCGGCGTCCTTGGCCGGGACGCCTGCCAGGACGACGTCGACCAGTGACGGCGCGGTGAGCCCTAGACCGAGACCACCGAGGAGTAACGGCAGTGCGAGCGCCCAGTACGACGGGTCGGCGCCGTCTCGGACGATGATCAGGAGGAGTGTCTGGGATGCGGCCAGAACGAGGGCGCCGGTCACCAGGAGGAAGCGGCCGGCGCGGGCTGCGAGTTGGACCCCGATGCCTGAGGTGATGATCGACCCGATGGCGTACGGCAGGATGACCATTCCGGTTTCGAGTGCTGATCGCCCAGTGCCGAGCTGGAGGTAGAGCGCGAGCAGGAGGAAGAAGGAACCGATCGATCCGAAGAACAGCAGCGATGCGGACAATCCGCTGATGAACGATCTCACCCGCAGGAGATCGGGGTTGAGGATCGGTTGGCCGCCGCGGGCGGCGAGCCGTTGCTCCCCCACAATGAACAGAGCCGCTGTCACGACTGAAAGTGAGAGCAGCGCGAAGCCCCACCAAGGCCAGCCCCAGTCACGCCCCTGGACAAGTGGCAGGAGCAGAAGAACCGCCGCCGCGGCAGCCAGGATGGCGCCGAACAGGTCCAAGCGTGGGCCGTTGGGCATTCGGGACTCTGGAATGTATCGGCTTCCCAGGAGCAGCCCGACGATCGCAATCGGGACGTTCACCCAGAAGATCGTGCGCCAGCCAAGGCCGAGCAAGTCTGCGTCGACCAGAAGACCTCCGAGCAGCGGACCGGCCACAGAGGCGAGGCCGAGGACAGCGCCATAGGCTCCGAAAGCCTTCTTGCGTGCTGCGGGCTCGAAGGAGGACCGGATGATGCCGAAGACCTGGGGGACCATGAATCCTCCGGCCAGTCCTTGTGCCAGCCGTGTCACGATAAGAACACCAGGCGCGGGTGCGAGCGCGCACCCGGCCGAAGCAAGCGTGAATCCGATCAATCCGAACAGGAACACGCGACGTCGCCCGAACTGGTCACCGATGCGACCGCCGGTGATCAACCCGGAGCCGAGGGCAAGGGTGTACGCGGCGACCATCCACTGAACAGCAGCCTCGCCGGCTCCCAGGTCGGCAGCGATAGCCGGGGCCGAGACGCTGACGATAGTGGCGTCGAGCAGATCCATGAACGCCACTACAAGGACAACGCCAAGCGCGATCGCTGCGGACCTACCGGTGACGGGCAAGGCGACCGCATTCACATCTACTTCAAGTTCGCCGGACATCAAACCTCCTGTGGACCTCGCTGGTTGAGCGACCATGAAGATACCTGTGCTACGCAGTATCTGCAACACACAGTTAATGTGTCATGCAGTAGTATGCCCTGGTGTCCGGTCAGCGGCCTGGAGGAGAGGCGATGGTTTCGAGCAAGGAGTTGGACGCCCTGCGGTCCCAAGTGGTCCAGGCACTACCGGGCTGGACGATCCTGGTCATCCAGTTCAACGGCCTGATCGCCGATCGTCTGGGCGTGACCCAGACCGACCTGCAATGCCTGTACGCCCTGGCGCACCACAGCCCAGCCTCGGTGAGCGACCTAGCCAGGCGGGTCAATCTCACGTCCGGCGCCGCGTCGCGCATGATCGACCGCCTTGAAGCGGCCGGCTGCATCCGTCGCGTGCCGGATCCACACGACCGGCGACGGGTGCTCATCGAGCCGTCCCCGCAGAGCCTTGAACAGGTCTCCAGGTACTACACCCCACTCAACGCACGTCTCCACGAGGACCTGGCGGAGTTCAGCCAGAAGGACTTGGAACAGTTGCTGCACTTCGTCACCGCAGCCGAGGACAGCACCGAGGCCGAAATCCACCGTGTGTCGTCGATCCCGAAGGGCGATAGCACCGCTCAGCCGCACCGGCCTTGACGGGTTCAGTCGTCGGGACCGGCCGGACACCTCGGTGACAAAGCCATCCGCCTCTAGGACCTGGCCGCTTTGATGCGGTCCTCGCCGGGGTGTCACCGGCCTCGGGCCACCCGATGCCGACCACACCGTCACCGAGCGCGATGTTCTCGCCCTCGCTATGTCGACCACACCGCACCAACCACAGCGCCACAGCGTTCCCCGATCCGTCAGGCAAATCTCCCAGGACCCGCGCCGTTGCCATCGCCCCGGACACAGCCAGTCGACGGTGGCATCAGGTGTCCGCTATCAAGCCCTACAGGCTGGATCACCTGCCCAGGACGGCCGCCAGGAGCCCGAAGAAGATGATCAGCAGCCCGACGATCAGGACAACGATCAGTACCGCGCGGCCGATTTGCTCACCAATCGACGGCGGGGCGATTCGGACGTCCTGCGGCGTCGGCGGCTGGGTCGGAAACCACGCCGCACCATTCCACCACCACAGGCCGTCCGCACTGAAGCCCGGACCGACTCCCGGGCCACCCTGCGGCCTCGGACCGACCGGACCTGGCGGTCCCGTGTACGGCGGGACCTGCTGCTCCCCCATGACCTCTCACGACCTGTTCCGTGTGCGTCCTGCGGGTCACTGCCCTCGTCGGTCTGTCGGAACCGATTGATGAACAGCATTGTTGACCTTTGATCGGAAACTGCACGTCGC
>JAWWOY010000585.1:0-3856 GCA_033851195.1 Kribbellaceae bacterium
GCGCCGCTCGCCGGATGACCGCGACCTCCCCAGACCTCGAGCAGAGAATCGGGCGGGCCTTTCAGCTGTTCTGGGCCGGTCAAAGTGCCAGCCTCATCGGTGATCAGATCACGTTGATAGCGCTGCCGCTGGTGGCAGTGACCTTCGCGCACGGGTCCCCGGCCGACGTGGGCCTGCTGGGCGCATGTCTGCGCATACCTTTCCTCTTGGTCGGGCTGCAGGCGGGTGTGTGGGTCGTGCGGCTCGGCCTCGCCCGGTCAATGCTCGCTGCGGACATCGTTCGTGGGCTCGCGATCGCCGTCGTTGTCATTGCCATCGGCCTGGGTGCGGCCGATCTTTGGCTGCTGGTGATCGCGGTCTCCGCGGTCGGCCTCGCAACGGTCTTCTTTCAAGTGTCGTATCAGTCGTTCGTACCGGAGATCGTCCCGCAGGAAGGTCTGTGGCACGCGGCCAACACTCGACTCACGTTGTCGGAATCGTTGTCCCTGCTGATCGGGCCGGCAGTCGGCGGACTGGTGATCGGATTGCTGACCCTGCGCGGTGCATTGGTCCTCGACGTGGTGACCTATGCCGCCAGTGTGGTCACCCTCGCGCTCATTCTGGTAAGTCGCGCGAGCACCCGGACCGACCCGGCACCTACTGCTCGGGTTGCCACCCGGCGGGCGGTATGGGAGGGGATGCGATATGTGAGCCGCAGTCCGGTACTGCGGGCCATCATGTGGACTGGTGCGGCCTACAACCTGGGCGCGGCCATGTTCGAGACACTACTCGTCCTATTTGGCATCCAGACCCTGCACGCCGGCCCGACCGAGGTCGGGCTCGCCATCGGCATCGGTGGCATCGGATTTCCCTTGGGGAGCCTCCTTTCGAGCCGCTTCAACAGCCGCGTCGGTATGGGCCCAGCCCTGATCTGGGCAGCGATCCCGTCGGTGGGGGGCATCCTCGTCTCAGCGTTGGCGTTCGGTCGGCCTGCCCTGGCAGTCGTTGCCGCTGGCGTGTTCCTTGTCGGGATAGGGCAAGGCTGTTTCGGCGTCAACGCGATCACGCTAAGACAGCGCTACAGCAGTCCCGAGATGCGTGCGCGCGCCACCGCGGTGCATCGCTTCGTGTCCTGGGGAGCCCTGCCGGGCGGAGCATTGCTGGGCGGGTTCATCGGACAAGTCGCGGGTCTCCGCTCCGCGCTGGTCTGTGCGTCTGTCATCGCCTCGCTTTGCTTCATTCCGCTGCTCTGCTCACCCCTCCGCGTTACGCGACGCTAGCTGTCCGCGGGTACCTCAAGCTGCCGTTCTTGATTCACCCGCCCGATCGTGCGATTCACCCCTTGCGGCACTGGCGATCACCCTAAGAAAAGCCGCTGACTGGTTCGGTAGGCAACCAACAGAGGAGCGAACAGCGATGTATGTGACCAGAGCGCAGGCCTTCGGTGCCGGGGACCAACTGGCGCAACTGATCGACCGGGAGGAGGTGATCGATGCGCTGTACCGGTTCGGGCTAGGGCAGGACCTGCGCGACCGGGACCTGTTCGCGTCGGCCTTCGCTGCGGACGCCGTGCTCGACTTCCGCCCGGCCGCGACCAAGGCAGGCCTGGACATCCCGCTGATGGAGGGGCGCGCCACGATCGTCGACATCATCCTGAATCCGGACACCCGGATCGACACCACCCACATCGTCAGCAACGCCAGGGTCGAGCTCGACGGCGACACCGCCCGGCTCACCGCGATCGTAGAAGCACAGCACCTACCGAAGGACGACCACAGCCGGTATGCGCTGCTGAAGAACCTGTATGCCGTGGACGCCGTTCGCGAGGGATCGCGCTGGGTGATGCGGCACGTGCGCATCGACAACGTCTGGTACACCGGCGACCCGAGGGTTATCACCGGCAGGTGATCCCGCGCCGCTGCAGGCTCTACCGTGGACGCGTGGAGATAGCGGGTCTGGTCGCGGCCAAGCTTCGTGCGCCTGTCCCGTTGGCACCACTGCTGCCGCGACCCCGGGTGCACGACCTGCTGAGCGCGTCCGCCGCCGGCTCGATCGTCGTCCTGCTGATCGGGCCGAGCGGCTCGGGGAAGACCGCTGCCCTGAGCCAATGGGCGCGGGGGCCTGGATCACCTTGGATGCCCAGGACAACGACCCGATCCAGTTCTGGCGGTACGTCGGACAAGCTCTCGGCCTGGGAGGTCCACACCCGCAGGGTAGTGACGCCTTCGTCGCAGCCCTTGCTGAGGGCATCGAACCCGCCACGGTTCTCGTGCTGGACGAATTCGAGCACGTGGTTGCCCCCGGCATCCTCCGCCAGTTGGATCTCCTGATCAGCGCGTGCGGCGACAACCTGACACTGGTGATCAGCAGCCGGGTCCGCCCTGGGCTGCGGCTCGATCGTCTGCAGCTCGCGGGCCGGCTGACCACGCTGACCTGGGAGGACCTGCGGTTCTCCGACACCGAGTCCGCATCGCTGGAGCGGGTGGACCTGGAGGGGTGGCCCGGCTCGTTGTCCCTCAGCGGTTCGGAGCTCACCGACTTCCTCGTGGAGCACGTCTGGGCCGGGCTCGAGCCGGAGGTCCGCGACTTCTTGCTGGCGGCCGCAGTGCCGGCTCGGTTCGATGTCGCGTTGATGGACGCGATCCGCGGCGTCCCGAACTCGGCGGAAGTCATAGATAGGCTGCGGCGGGATGCGCTGTTCCTGATCTCCGACGACGGATACGGCCGGTGGTACCGCCTGCAACGCTCTTTCCGCGAGGCTCTGTTGCACCGGCTTGAGACGACCTCCCCCGAGCAGCTGACCGCCGTACGCCGGGCCGCCGCGAGGTGGCACGCGACCTCCGGGGACAAGGAGGAGGCGATCGGCCTGGCCTTGAGTGCGGGCGAGCTCGCCTTGGCGGTGCGACTGCTCGACGACCAGCTCGAGGGGCTCTACCAGCAGGGCCGGCTGGTATCGCTCGAGCAATGGCTAGGCGCGCTTCCCGACTCGGCTTTGGCCGACAGCGGCCTGGGCAGGCGAGCTCTCAACCTCTGGTGCGAGCTGGGCCGCTTCGGCGAACGCGACCGCTGGATCTCACTCGCCGACTCGTCCCGCCCGGTAGGTGCGGATGAGGTCTGGCGACTGTGTCTGCCTCGGGAGCTCGGCGATCTGACGTCCGCGCTGCGGCAGGGCAGAGCCGTGCTTTCGGCGCTAGCGATGAGTGGACCGCAGAGTGCGAGTCAGGCGCGGATCAGTGTCGCTCGAACGCTGCTTCTCGCCGGTCGCTATGCCGAGTCGCAGACTCTGGCCGCCGAGATCGACGGCCTGTGGAGGGTTGAAGCACCTGCACCGGTCCGCGTGGCGATGAACGGCCTGATCGGTCTGGCCGAGCTCCTGCAGGGATCGGACTCTGCGGCGCGGGCGGAATCCGTTCAGCAGGCCTTGGGGGAGTGCCAGATCCGGCCGACCGCGCGCATGATGCCGGAGGCACGCATCCTGCTCGCGCTGCACTCGGACGATCCTGAAGGCGAGCTGGCGAAGCTGATCGACGAGTCCGGCTACGGGAACGACCTGACGATGGGAGCGTTCGCGTCACTCCTGCTGGCCAAACACCTCAGCGGTGCGGCGGCCCGGGAACGCCTCGCCGCCGCGGACGCCCTGCTCGCCGCTTGTCCGAATCCGCTCGGCCTCATCGAATTCCGGAACCAGGTGGCAGCTCAGGTCGGCGAGCCACTGCCGTCGATGGTCGTCGCAGGCGAGTCTCTCAGCGAACGCGAGCTCCGGGTTCTGCAGTACCTGCGCACCGAGCTCACCCTGCGCGAGATCGCCGAGGACCTGTTCCTCTCGGTCAACACGGTCAAAACCCACGCCCGAAACGTCTACCGCAAGCTCGACATC
>JAWWOY010000594.1:0-3336 GCA_033851195.1 Kribbellaceae bacterium
TACTGGCACATCGCCTCTCTCTGCTTGCGACTTACGCGGGCGCGCTGGAGTACCGGCCCGACTCGTCTCCGGAGAAGCTGGCCATCGCCGCGGGCGTGATTCGCACCGGGGTCCACCAGGCGCTCGACGAACTCCGGGAGGTGATCAGCGTGCTGCGCGACACCGAGATCGATGACCTGCCCGGCGGCCGCCCCCAGCCGACCTTCAGCGACCTGACGGAGCTGGTCGCCGAGTCCAGGGATGCCGGCGCCGAGATCCGCTACGAGGAAGTCGTCACCATGCCGGAGTCGTTGCCGCCAGCAACGGGGCGTACGGCGTACAGGGTGGTTCAGGAAGGGCTCACCAACGCGCGGAAGCATGCCGCGGGTTATCCCGTCACGCTCATGGTCAAAGGTCAGCCCGGTGGCACGCTTCAGATCGAGCTCACCAATCCCAGCAGCAACGGCGTACCGCTTGCTCCTGGCAGCGGTACGGGACTCGTCGGACTCACCGAGCGGGTACACCTGGCGGGCGGCAAGCTGGATCACGGGAAGGCAGCCGGTGGCGGGTTTCGACTGCACGCCTCGCTACCGTGGCCGGCATGAGCGAAGCCGAGACGATCCGGGTCCTGGTCGTGGATGATGACGCACTGGTCCGGGCAAGTCTGGAGATGATGCTCGACGGCGCGAACGGCATCTCCGTGGTGGGGCAGGCGGCCGATGGGGACGAGGTGCCGGCGGCGATCGATGCTCACTTCCCCGATCTGGTGCTGATGGATCTGCGGATGCCGCGGGTGGACGGGATCGTCGCGACGCGGCGGCTGCGGGCGAGGAAGAACCCGCCCGAGGTCGTGGTGCTGACCACCTTCGACACCGACGAGAACGTTCTGCACGCGTTGCGCGCGGGAGCGAGCGGGTTCCTGCTGAAGGACACTCCCCCGGCGCAGATCGTCGAGGCCGTGCGGCGGGTCGCGGCGGGTGATCCGATTCTTTCGCCCGCGATCACGCGCCGGTTGATGGATCGTGCGGCGACGCAGGCGGGCGCTCATACGCAGGCACAGAAAGCGCTCTCTCAGCTGAGCCCGCGGGAGTACGACGTGATGCTGGCCGTTGCGCAGGGCAAGGCCAACGCGGAGATCGCGACCGAGCTCTACATGAGCGTGGCGACCGTGAAGGCACACATCTCGCACATTCTGACCAAGCTGGGCCTCGGCAACCGCACTCAGATCGCGCTTCTGGCCCACGACGCCGGCCTCGCCTGACCCGCGGCTCCGGTCGGGTTAGGCTGAGCCGGGTTGGGTGACCGGGGGATGCTCTAGCGTGTGCGCATGATCCGCGTACTGCTGGCCGACGATCAGGCGCTGGTGCGCGCCGGGTTCCGCTCGTTGCTGAACGCCGAGGACGACATCACCGTGATCGGTGAGGTTTCCGACGGCGCGGCCGCGGTCGAGGTCGCTCGCGCCGAGAAGCCGGACGTCGTACTGATGGACATCCGGATGCCTGGCACCGACGGGCTGGAGGCGACCCGGCAGATCGGCGCGGACGATTCACTGGCGGCCGTGCACGTCGTCATCCTGTCCACGTTCGACCTGGACGAGTACGTGTTCGAGGCACTCCGGGTCGGTGCCAGCGGCTTCCTCGTGAAGGACACCGAGCCGGTCGAACTGCTACAGGCGGTCCGCGTCGTGGCTCGCGGTGATGCGCTGCTGTCGCCAGGCGTGACGCGCAGACTGGTGGCCGAGTTCGCCAGTCGCAGCCGGCAGCCGCATGCCAGCAAAGAGCTGGACGTCCTGACCGAGCGGGAGCGCGAGATCGTCGCGCTGGTCGGCGAAGGCCTGTCGAACGACGAGATCGCCGAGCGGCTGGTGCTCAGCCCGGCTACGGCCAAAACCCATGTCAGCCGCGCGATGGTCAAGCTAGGCGTCCGCGACCGCGCGCAGCTCGTGGTTGTCGCCTACCAGACCGGGCTCGTACGCCCGGGCTGGCTCGGCTGAGCTCGCCGTACTCCCGCTGAGGTAGAGGGGATCACTCCTCCCAGGCGACGCGCTGGATGGGCCAGGACCGGCAGTGTCGGGGTATGAACGAAACAGCCGCCCCGCCGGTCGAGGTCACTGCTCTGACCAAGCGCTATGGCGACACCCTTGCAGTCGACCGCGTCCATCTGACGGTCCTCCCCGGCGAGGTTTATGGGTTCCTCGGGCCGAACGGCGCAGGCAAGACCACCACGCTGCGGATCCTGACCGGCCTGATCGCGCCGACCAGCGGGACCGTCCGGGTGCTCGGTGGTATGCCCGGGCAGGCACAGGTGCTAGCCCGGACCGGCTCGATGATCGAGTCGCCCGCGTTCTACCCGTACTTGTCCGGGCTCGACAACCTGCGCCTGTTGGCCGAGTACGCCGAGGTGCCGCGCGCGCGGATCCAGGAAGTCCTGCAGCTGGTGGATCTGGCGGACCGCGCGCGCGACCGCTTCTCGGCGTACTCGCTGGGGATGAAACAGCGGCTCGGAGTCGCCGCGGCCCTGTTGAAGGACCCGGAACTGGTGATCCTCGACGAGCCCACCAACGGTCTCGACCCGGCCGGCATGCGCGACATGCGCCGGCTCATCCGCGAGCTCGGCTCCGACGGCCGCACCGTGCTGTTGTCCAGCCATCTGCTCGGCGAGGTCCAGCAGATCTGCGACCGCGTAGGCATCATCAGCGAGGGCCGGATGGTCGCTGAACACGACGTCGAGGAGCTCCGCGGCCAACAGGAGCTCGTCATCCGGGCCAAGCCGATGAGCGACGCCCGCACTGTCCTCCATGGTGTGGTCGGCGCCGACGCAGTCCACCTGTACGACGACACGCTGCGGGTCAAGGTACCGCCGGAACGTGCGGCGGAGGTCAACCGTGCCCTGGTCGAGGCGGGCGTCGCCGTGTCCGAGCTGCGGATCACCGAACGGGCACTCGAAGACGTGTTCTTCGAGCTCACCGCTAGTGGGGAGGCCAGGGCGGATGCGAGGTAGTTATCGCGCTGAGCTCCTCAAGCTCCGCAAACGGTCCGCCGTGTGGGTACTGTTCGGCGCCGGGCTCGTGCTCAGCCTGATCTTCGGCTACCTACTGCCATACCTCGGGTACGTCACTGGCGACGACAACCAGCAGACCACCGGCATCCCACGGGCAGAGGTGCTGCGCGGCGTACTGCCCGAGCGGGTGCTGGACAACGCGGTCGGTGGCTTCCCAGTGTTCGCCGGTGCGCTGGCGCTGGTGCTGGGCGCCATCGTGGTCGGCGGCGAGTACGCCTGGGGAACGCTGAAGACGATCCTGACCCAGCGCCCGGGCCGTGGCACGGTCCTGGCCGGCCAACTGCTGGCACTGGTCAC
>JAWWOY010000643.1:0-12750 GCA_033851195.1 Kribbellaceae bacterium
GCCGGCGGCTCGCTCGATCCGCTCATGCAGCCTGCCCGCTACTCCCGAACCCCAGTCGGACGAGGCGGCGTACACGGCAGTCGGCACGACAATCGCTTGCAGATAAGCGAAAAGCGGCCGCATCGCATACTCGAGCACCAACGAATGCCGCTCCGTCCCACCGGTCGCGCCGATCAGCACAGGCTTGCCCGCTAGTGCCCGGTCCTCCAGCACATCGAAGAACATCTTGAACAACCCGTTGTACGACGCGTTGAACGTCGGCGTCACCGCGATCACTGCATCAGCCTGTACGACGGTGTCCAACACCTCGCGCAGCTCCTTCGACGGGAACCCGGTCAGCAGGTTGTTCGTCAGGTCGTGCGCGTGTTCGCGCAGTTCGACGGTGATCACCTTGCGCGGGATGCCGCGGCCGTCCAGGTCGTCCCGGACGGCGGCGGCCAGCTGATCGGCGAGCAGCCGGGTGGACGAGGGCGTCGTCAGCCCTGCGGTGACGACGACGATCGTTCGCTCATTCATCGGGTGGTCCCTTCCAGGGGTGTCACGGTCTCGAGTTCCTGTGCCCGATCGGCGGCAGCCTTCAGCGAAGCGTGGGTCGGTGCTTCCGGCACGTGCGCCGGGCGCATCGCGTCGAACTCCTTGCGCAGTACCGGCACGACCTCCTCGCCCAGGATGTCCATCTGCTCGAGCACTGTCTTCAGTGGCAGGCCGGCGTGGTCTGCAATGAACAACTGGCGCTGGTAGTCGCCGAACTTCTCCCGGAACGTCAGGGTCCGGTCGATGATCTCCTGCGGGCTGCCGATCGCGAGCGGGGTCTGCTCCATGGTGTCCTCCATGGAAGGGCCGCCGCCGTAGATCGGCGAGTGGTCGAAGTACGGCCGGTACTCGTTCTTGGCGTCCTGCGAGTTCTTCCGCATGAAGACCTGCCCGCCCAGCCCGACGATGGCTTGGTCGGCAGAGCCGTGGCCGTAGTGCTCGAAGCGTCGGCGGTACAGGTTGATCAGCCGGGCGGTGTGGTCGGTCGGCCAGAAAATGTTGTTGTGGAAGAAGCCGTCACCGTAGTACGCCGCCTGCTCGGCGATCTCGGGACTGCGGATCGATCCGTGCCACACGAACGGCGGTACGCCGTCCAGCGGCCGCGGCGTCGAGGTGAAACCCTCGAGTGGCGTGCGGAACTTGCCCTCCCAGCTGACCACGTCCTCCCGCCAGAGCCGACGCAGCAGCGCGTAGTTCTCAACGGCAAGAGCGACCCCGTCGCGGATGTCCTGCCCGAACCACGGGTAGACCGGGCCGGTGTTGCCGCGCCCCATCATCAGGTCCACCCGGCCGTCGGCCAGGTGCTGCAGCATCGCGTAGTCCTCGGCGATCTTCACCGGGTCGTTGGTGGTGATCAGCGTGGTCGAAGTGGACAGCAGCAGCTTCGAGGTCTTGGCGGCGACGTAGCCCAGAAGTGTGGTCGGCGAAGACGGCACGAACGGCGGGTTGTGGTGCTCGCCGGTAGCGAACACGTCGAGCCCGACCTCCTCGGCCTTCAGCGCGACCTTCACCATCGTCTGGATCCGCTCGGCCTCGCTCATGGTCCGGCCGCTGACTGGATCCTTGGTCACGTCACCGACGGTGAACACACCGAACTGCATCTGCACTCCCTCGATCTGGTAGTTCACAATTTAACTACTTCTTGCCGAGCGTAACGCCCTCGCCCCGCCGGTCATTCCGAGGGCTGCATGGTCCCGTCAGCTGTCACCGTTCAGAGGCAGCTTGGGGCTGGGTCTGGGCAAATTGGAGGAGGGCCGCCCCTCAGGGACGACCCTCCATCGGTTGGGTGTTCAGTTCAGACGCCGACCCGGTGGCGGGCCAGCAGATCGTCGTCGCCGGTCAGCGCAGCTGCGATCCGGCGGTGCTTCCCGGCCTCGTCGTGGCGAGACTGCCGCTCCAGGGTGCGCGCAAGCATCAGGTGCGCGTAGGCCTCGGTGGGCTCCCGCTCCAGGACCTCGAGCAGGTGCTCCTCGGCCGGCTTCAGCAAGGCAGCGTGGAAGTAGGCCCGAGCCAGCAGCAGTCGCGTACCAACGTCCTCAGGAGTGGCCTCGACGACAGGCAGAAGCTGCCGTACGGCATCGCGATACTTGCGCTCGTCGAAGTACTGCTGGCCGAGTCCGTAGCTCAGCGCGCGCAGGTCGTCCATGATGGCCTCCTGGCATCCGTCCGGTAGATGCCGCCACAACGCAACGTCGTACCGCCGTATTCCACCCGGACGCAACGACAGGAGGCAACGACAGAGCGTGATGCGTCAGGCGGCGTCGAGCGCGGCGACCTGCTCGGGGGTGAGCTGGACGTCGACGGCGGTGTAGGAGTCGCGGATGGTCTCCGGACGGCTCGAGCCCGGGATCGGGATGACGTACGGCGACTTGGCCAGCATCCAGGCGAGCGTTACCTTCTGCGGGCTGATACCGAGCTCGGACGCGATCTGGTGGAAGGCAGGGTGCTTCGTGCCGAGGTCGCCGGCGTTGGTGATGCCGCCCAGCGGCGACCACGGGAGGAAGGCGATACCGAGTTCGTCGCACAGCTCCAGCTCTGGATCGCTCGAGCGGAACGCCGGCGAGAACTGGTTCTGCACCGAAACCAGTCGGCCGCCCAGGATGTCGTTGGCCAGCCGGATCTGGTCCGGGTTCGCGTTCGAGATGCCGGCCATCCGGATCTTGCCCTCGTCCAGCAGGTCCCGGATCGCCCCGACCGATTCCGCGTACGGCGTCTTCGGGTCGGGCCGGTGGAACTGGTACAGACCGATCGCGTCCACCCCGAGGCGCTTGAGTGAGGCCTCGCATGCCTCCCGGAGGTAGGCCGGCGACCCGTCGAGGGTCCAGCTGCCGTCACCGGGACGAAGGTGGCCGCCCTTGGTTGCGACGAGCACCCCGGACGTATCACCGCCGTACGAGGCGAGGGCCTTGGCGATCAGCGACTCGTTGTGGCCTACGTCGGTCGCGGTCATGTGGTACGCGTCGGCGGTGTCGATCAGGGTGATCCCGACCTCGAGCGCCGCGTGGATGGTCGCGATCGAGCGGGCCTCATCCGGGCGTCCCTCGATCGACATCGGCATACCGCCGAGCCCGATCGCGCTGACCTCGGTGTCGCCGATCTTGCGTGTTTTGCTGGTAGTCGCTGGCATGTTTTCCCTCGTCAGTCGTCAATAGTTCGAACTTCCCTCTTCCACGATCTCTGGCCCGCACTCAGATTTCCAAGAGAAACTGATCACACCTGCATTCCGGCTACTGGATGCACTGGTTGCGCTCCGGTGGTCACCGGCGCGGGTGACGCCACCAGGCCGCAAGGCAGGATGGGCGCATGCAGAGCGATGAGCGGATCCGCCGGGCCGAGCCGGACGACGTACCGGCGATCGTCGGACTGGTCTACGAGCTGGCCGAGTACGAACGCGCGCCCGACGAGTGCCATCTCACACCCGAGCAACTGCAGGCGGCGCTGTTCGGGCCGGCGCCTGCGGTCTTCTGCCACGTGGCGGAAGTGGACGGCGAAGTCGTGGGCTGCGCGCTGTGGTTCCTGAACTTCTCCACCTGGCGCGGCGTGCACGGGATCTACCTCGAGGACCTCTTCGTCCAGCCGGCCCGCCGCGGCTCGGGTCTCGGTAAGGCGCTTCTAGTCGCGCTAGCCCAAGAATGTGTACGCCGCGGCTACGAGCGGCTGGAGTGGTCAGTCCTGAACTGGAACACCCCCGCTATCGACTTCTACAAGGCCCTCGGCGCCACCCCCCAGGACGAGTGGACCACCTTCCGCCTCACCGACGAGCCCTTGGCCGCCGCCGGCCGCATCGACACCTGAAGGTGACCGCGGCGGACTTCCGCTGTGGGCCGGCGCGGCTGCCCGCAGCTCATTGAAGAGCTGACTCCAGTGCGCCGGCGTTGGCGGCTGCTTCGATGCCACGCCATGTGCGGTCCTGCCACCAGAGCATGGAGTCGACCAGAGCCGATCGATCGGTCGGGCCGTAGCCGTTACAGATTGCCCGCCAGTGGTCTATTTGCGAGGCTGGAGAGCCGGCTGAACGACCACCGTGTGGCTGCTGACACCTGGTCAGAAGGGACCGACGAACCGCGACACGCCGGGGAACAAGGGACCGATGAGCGGGGTTAGGGGCGGCGGCGTTTGGCTTGGTACATGGCGCTGTCGGCGGCGCGAAGGAGTTCGTCCAGGTCGGAGACGTAGGGGGTGACCACCGCGGTGCCGATGCTGGCGGTGACCGGCACGTCGATGCCCGCCAGGGGGCGGCTGATGGACTCGGTGATTCGTAGCATCAGTACGTCGAGATCGTCGCCGCTGATGTCCTCGGCCAGGATGGCGAACTCGTCGCCGCCTAGCCGGCTGACGGTGTCGCCGTGCCGGACCTGGGCCAGCAGCCGTTCGGCGATCTCGCGCAGCGCCCGGTCGCCGGCCTCATGACCGTACTTGTCATTGACTTGCTTGAAGTGGTCCAGGTCGCAGAACAGCAGCGCACCGCGGCGGCCGGTCTGGCGGCAACGCTGCAGGGCGGCGTTGAACCGGTGCCGGAGCAGCCGGCGGTTCGGCAAGCCGGTGAGCGGATCGTGCCCGGCGTCGTGCTGGAGTTCGCGCTCGGCGTCCTTGCGAGCGGTCACATCGTCGACCTGGATCAGCAGGACCCGCTGTTGATCCTTGCCCTGGTCTACGATCACGGCGGTGCCGGCGAGCCAGATGTCTTGGTCGTCGCTGCGCCGGAAGAGCCGCTCGAACCGGTACGGTCCATCCCTGAGCGCCTCCAGATCGCGCCTGGTCTGGGCGAAGTCCTCCTCCTCCAGGTATTCCGCGAACCTCGAGCCGATCAGTTGATCCTGGGTGTAGCCCGTGACCCCGCAGAAGGCCTGGTTGACCCGCAGCACCCGGCCGACGTCCGGCGGATCGAACGCGATCGTGGCCATGCCGTTGCCGGCGCCCTCGAACACCAGCCGGAAGGTAGCCTCGCTCGACTCCAGGCGGGCCTTCTCGGCAAGCAACTGGTCCGTCAGCCGAGCCTTGTCGATGGCCAGGCCGGCCTGGGTGGCGAAGATCTCGAGCAGTTCGCGGTGGACCGGGCCGGGGCGGCGCTGGTCCTCGGGCAGGTCGACGGACAGCATGCCCACGAGCGTGCCGTGGGGCGAATGCAAGGGTGCGAACAACGCGTCCAGCGGGTGCCAGGCGTCGGGGTCGGTCGATACCGGCAGATCCGGGATCCAGCCCAGCACCTCGCCCTCGGGCAGCCGCTCGTGCGGGACGAAGCGCAGCCCGCCCCACTTGTCGGCGATCCTGAACTCGGCGTCGAAGATGTCGGCAGCACTGACGGTACCGAGCAGGGCTTCCTTCGCCGCGGGCGAGCCGGCCACCGCGATCACCTCGAACTTGCCGTCCGGCTGCCGCAGATTCAGTACGGCGATGCCGAAACCGAGGCCCTCCACGACGCCGTCGACCACCGCCTGAAGGGTTTCGGACAGGCTTCGCCCGGCGCCCATCCGGGCGCTCACCTCATACAGGCGGCGTAGTGCCGTCAGCCGTACAGTGGGCTCCTTGTGCACCTGTGATCTCTCCGGCGTCACGGCATCGGCGTGTCGTCGAGGGACCCCGCCGTGTTGAGGGCCCTTCTACAGAGTGACAGATCGATCCAGCCGGATGACGCTGTCCGACACGCCGATGCCGACCGCCGAGAGCCCGGACGGGAGCCGAGACCTCGGGCGGGAGCCGAGCACCTGCTGTCAGTGACGAGACTAGGTCACTATCACCGACAGTGATAGATCAGTACCGCATTGTAGCCAGAGAGTGATAGCTGGTCCGGGCCGAGATCCATGGGTCAGTTGGTGCGTCGTGCTCCACCAGCCATTGCTCGACGCCACCCGCCGCGCTGTGCGCGAACATCGCCGGGAAGTCGAGCCGGCCCGAGCCGACGTCCTCGAACGACCCGTCTGCCGCCATGTCCTTGACGTGCAGTGCCGGGAACCGACCGGGGTTGCCGCGGAAGTAGTCGATCGGGTCCTTGCCGCCGTTCACCACCCAGTAGAGGTCGAACTCGAACCCGAGCAGATCGGGCTCGGTCTCCTCCAGCAGGATGTCGAACAGCACCTTCCCGTCGACCTCGTCGAAGTCGTGCCCGTGGTTGTGGAACAGCAGTTTGAGCCCGGCTTCGCGGGCCGCCCGGCCGGCCACGTTGAAGGCGGCCGCGGCCTCGCGGAAGCCGTCCGGCGTGCGCAGTTCGGGCGGCAGCGAGGGGACGACGACCCACTTGCCGCCGAGCGTCCCGACATCCGCGAGGGCGCCCTCCCAATCGTCCGTCAGCCGGTTGTAGCCGACGTGCTCGAGCACGATCTGGAGTCCGGCGTCGTCGGCGAACGACCGGATCTCGGTCGCCGAGTGGTCGAACCGGCCGCTCACTCCGATGGTCTGGTAGCCGATGTCCGCCAGTTGCCGCAGCGTGCCCGGGTAGTCCTCGGCAAGGGGTTCGCGCATCGTGTACAAGTGCATCCCGATGCCGTCGGCGGGAATGGTCCGGTCGCTCATGAGTGAGTGCCTTTCTTGTCGATTGGCTCGAACAGCGGAGGACGATCAGGGGCAGTCTGCTGCGTCAGGCAACGTGTTCCGAGTAGCGTGACAAAGCGAGATCGAAGACTTGCTGGCCGGGCGTGTCCCACAGTTGCTGGTTGAAGATCTCCACCTCGACGGGTCCGTCGTACCCGGCGGCGTCGCAGGCTTCGCGCAGTCGGCGCAGTTCGATCGAGCCGTCGCCCATCATGCCGCGGCCGAGCAGCGTCTCGGCCGGCAACGGAACGACCCAGTCGCTCACCTGGTAGGAGCAGATCCGGGTGCCGGCCCGGGCGATCTGCCGGTAGATGTCCGCGTCCCACCACAGGTGATAGGCATCCACGACAACACCCACCTGTGATGCGGGGAACTGTTCAGCCAGATCGAGCGCTTCGCCCAGCGACGACACCACGCACCGGTCGGAGCAGAACATCGGGTGTAGCGCCTCGACCGCGAGCCGTACTCCGCGTTCCCCCGCGTACGGCGCGAGTTCGGCCAGGCCGTCCCGCACCATCCCGCGGGCGCCGTCCAGGTCACGCGAACCGGCGGGCAGACCCCCGCTGACCAGGATCAGTGTGTCGGTGCCGAGCGTGGCTGCTTCGTCGATCGCGCGACGGTTGTCGTCCAGCTTGGCTCGGCGCTCGGTCTCCGTTGCGGCGGTGAAGAACCCGCTCCGGCAGAGCGACGACACCCGCAGGCCGGCGTCGGCGACCAGTTTCGCGGCCTTCTCGGCGCCGTACTCCTGGATCGGCTCGCGCCACAGGCCGATCCAGTCGAGGTCGGCTTTGGTGCTTGCTGCAACTACTTCCTCGAGTGGCCAGTATTTGGTCGTTGCCTGGTTCAAGCTGTAGCGATTCACGCGTCGACCCCGCCCACGACGAGAAGTTTGCGGAAGCGGTCCACGGCCAACTCCGGACGGGTCAGGACGCCGGCCGCATCGGCGAGCCGGAACGTGTCGGCGAGGTGCGGCAGCGACCGCCCGGTCTGCAGGCCGCCGACCATACCGAAGCCGGGCTGGTGTCCGTTCAGCCAAGCCAGGAAGGCGATTCCTGTCTTGTAGTAGTACGTCGGCGCCGAGAAGATCTGCCTCGCGAGTGGCACTGTCGGCGCAAAGATCTGCTCGTACGCCGCGAGGTCGCCGTCGTCCAGCGCCTTCAGGGCAGCGGCCGCGGCCGGAGCGATGGCCGCGAAGATGCCGAGCAGCGCATCGCTGTGATGCTGGTCGTCGCCGCGGATCAACTCCGGATAGTTGAAGTCATCCCCGGTATAGAGCCGCACACCCTCTGGCAGACGGTTGCGCAGAGCAACTTCGCGGGCAGCGTCGAGCAGCGACACCTTGATCCCGTCCACGTTGCCGAGGTTCTCGGCGATCAGCTGAACCACCACGTCGGCCGCGAGGTCCAGCGAGTCGCTGCCCCAGTAGCCCTCCAACGCGGGGTCGAACATCGACCCGAGCCAGTGCAGGATCACCGGTCGGCTCGACTGTCCGAGCAGTTGCGCGTAGACCTTCCGGTAGTCGTCCGGCGAGGTTGCCGCCGCACAAAGCGCCCGGCTGGCCATCAGAATCGGCTGCGCGCCAACATCCTCGGCCACCGCCAACTGCTCCTCGTACGCCGCGATCACCGCGCCCAACTGATGCTGCCCGGGCGCAAGCTGGTCCGTACCGACACCGACCGCGATCCGGTCGTCTGGTGCCTCAGCGGCGGACCGGCGGATCAGCTCCTGCGTGGCGGTCCAGTCGAGGCCCATGCCGCGCTGCGCCGTGTCCATCGCCTCGGCCACGGACAACCCGAGCGACCACAGATGGCGCCGGAACCCGAGTGTGTGGTCCCAGTCGATCACCGCCGGTGCGCCCGGCGAGTTGTCACCCAGTGGGTCTGCCACGACGTGCGCCGCAGCGAAGGCCAACCTGCTCTGTGCGGGCGCAAACCGGCTGTCCGCGACAGGATCGCCGACGAGCCGGTAGGTTTCGAGGCCGCCGCCGGATGTGGGCAGCCGGAGCTGCATGGTCATGCCGCACCGCCGCCGATGTTCAGCTCCGGCACCTCCAGCTTGCGGCCCTCACGCCAGGACTGCAGACCGAGCTCGGCCAACTGCACACCCTTGGCACCTTCGACGAAGTCCCAAATGAAGGGAGCGTCTTCCGCTGTATCAACAACGTGCCGCAGGAACATCTCCCACTGCACCTTGAAGCCGTTGTCGAACACCTCGTTGTCCGGCACGTCCAGCCACTGGTCGCGGAACGGCTCGGTCGCCGGCAGGTCCGGGTTCCACACCGGCTTCGGTGTGGACGACCGGTGCTGCGCCCGGCAGTTGCGCAGCCCGGCGACCGCGCTGCCCTCGGTGCCGTCCACCTGGAACTCGACGAGCTCGTCGCGGAAGACCCGGGTGGTCCAGGACGAGTTCAGCTGGGCGATGATCCCGCCGTCCAGTTCGAAGATCCCGTACGCCGCGTCCTCGGCAGTGGCGTCGTACGCGCGGCCCTGCTCGTCGTACCGGGTAGGGATGTGCGTGGCGGCCTGGCAGTAGACGGAACGAACCGGCGCGAAGATCTGTTCGAGCACGTACCGCCAGTGGCAGAACATGTCGACGACGATGCCGCCTCCCTCCTCCTTCTTGTAGTTCCAAGCGGGACGCTGCGCCTGCTGCCAGTCGCCCTCGAAGACCCAGTAGCCGAACTCACCACGGACCGAGAGGATCTGGCCGAAAAAACCGCCGTCGACGAGGCGCTTCAGCTTGCGCAGACCGGGCAGTGAGAGCTTGTCCTGTACGACGCCGTTCTTCAGCCCGGAGTCGCGCACGAGCCGGGCCAGGTCGACGGCCGCGTCGAGACCGTCCGCGATCGGCTTCTCGCAGTAGATCGCCTTGCCCGCCTCGACCGCGGCCCGCACCCCCTTCTCCCGAAGCTGGGTGAGCTGCGAGTCGAAATAGATCTCGACGTCCGGTTCGGCCAGTGCCTCCGACAGTTCGGTGGTCCAGCGGGTCAGGCCGTACTGGTCCGCGATGCGTCGCAGCTTGGCCTCGTTCCGGCCGACCAGGAGCGGCTCCGGAATGATGGTCGATCCATCGGCTGCGAGGATGCCGCCCTGCTCGCGGATCGCCACGATGGATCGCTCCAGATGCTGGCGCAGGCCCATCCGGCCGGTCACACCGTTCATCACGATGCCGACGCGTCGCTCGTTCACTGTCGTGCCTCTCTTCGGCCCTCGGTCCGAGGGATGGGGGTCGGAGGGGTGCTGGTGTGGGCGCCCACCCGGGCCGCCGTTTCGGACGGCTCGGATGCGCTCGGCTCGGGGAGGCTCATCTCGGTACGCCGCTCTCAGGGCCGGGCGCCGACGTCGTACACGTCGAGGCGTCCGCACATGCCGTGTCGACCGAGTTCCGTCGGGGCCGGGATCTGGTGCAGCTCGGCCGTCTGCAGGTGTGGCGCCGTACCGGCCTCGAGGGCGTCGAGAGCCGCGCCGGTCTCGTCGGCCAACCGGCGCGCGCCCTGTTCCCAGCGGCGCCGCCAGTCGGCCAGTTGCGGCTGCACGATGTCGATCGCCGCGGTGTAGAAGGGCTCGAGCGCCGCCGGGCCGTCAGCGTCGTACGCCGCGCGGAGCGTCTTGAAGCCCTCCAGAGCCAGATCGCGGCGGCGCATCGCCGATGGGGTCCGCTCCTCGCCTTCGCCGCTGAGGGTGGTCGCCGCCAGGTAGGTCTCGCGGTCGGTCAGGTGCTCTGATGGCAGTGTCAGTACGGCGTCGCCCGCCTCGGGGAGACCGGAGTTCGACATCAGCGTGAGGATCTGCAGCCCGCCTCCGTTGACCAGCCGGTGGATGGTGCCGGGATCGAACCAGACGACCGTGCCGGCCCGGAGCGGGGTCTCGGTGAACCCCTTCGGGTTCAGCGTCTGGACCGCACCGGTGCCGGCGATCACGTAGTAGCCCTCGGAGCAGGCCAGGTGGACGTGCGGGGTGCCGCCGACCAGCCCGTCCGGCGCTTCGATGTCGTACACCTTCAGCAGCGAGATGCCGATGCCGCCGGGCATCGCGGGCGCAGGGCCGGGGCCGAACTCGCACATACTCGCCTCCTCCGCTTGGAAAGGGCTTTCCAAAGCCTCTGTGGCAACCCTAAGTGGGCGTTCACGGCGAGTCAACCGGTCCGGGAAAGCGATTGCACTAACGCTCCGTGCGCTGCGTCACGAGAGCCGGATGGGTACGGCGTACCGATGAGCACTAGCGTCAGTGCGGTACGTAGCTGGGAGGAGCGGAGTGGCGGACGGCAGTGGACCGGTGGACGAGCAGGCGCGGGACGAGCAGCGGGAGGTCTACAGCACGCTCGATCTGGCCCTCCGGATCGGCGAGGTGATGCTGTCCAGCGGCGCCGGCACGGCCGACGCGACCGCGACCATTCTCGCGGTCACGGCGGCCGGCGGCCTGCGCGGCTGCGAGGTGGACATCACCTCGACGTCCATGGCGATCTCGTACCAGGCCGCTTCGGACGCCGCACCGGAGACTCACCTGCGGGTCGTCCAATACCGGGGCCAGGACTACTCGCGCCTCACCGATGTCGACCAACTGGTCCGCCGGTTCGCGCGCGGTGAGCTCACCCGCGCGGAGGCGAGTCGTGAGCTTGCCCGGCTGGTGTCGGCCGGCCCGCCGTTCCCGCGATGGAGCTCGGTGCTCGCCTGGGGCGTGATGGCCGGTGGCGCGACGCTGCTGCTCGGTGGTGGCTGGCTGATCACGCTCGTCGCGGTCGTCACCGCCGTACTGATCGAGACCAGCAACCGGTGGTTCCATCGGCAGCGGCTGCCCGCGTTCTATCAGCAGGTCGCCGGGGCGTTCGTCGCGACCGCTGTGGCGTTGGTGCTCTACGCGGTCCACGCGCCGGTGAAACCGTCCCTGGTCGTTGCCGCGGGCATCATCATGCTGCTGGCCGGGATCGCCCTCACCGGTGCGGTGCAGGATGCGATCACCGGTTACTACGTCACTGCGGCTGCCCGCAGTCTGGAAGCGATGCTGTTGACCGGCGGCATCATCGCGGGGGTCAGCCTGGGCATCACCGTGGGGATCAAGCTCGGTCTGCCGCTGGCGATCGAGGCGCAGACGATCCAGCTCGCCAACCTGCCGATCATGGTCTCCTCGGGTGCGCTGATGTCCGTGGCCTTCGCGTTCGCCTCGTACTCGCCGCTGCGGTCGTTGCTGCCGATCGCCGTGGTCGGGGCACTCGGGTCGCTGGTGTTCACGTTGATGACGCGCGCCGCCTTCGGGCCGGCCTGGTCGACTGCTGCCGCGGCTTTTCTGGTCGGTCTGGTCGGGTACTCGCTGGGCCGCCGGTCCGGCGTACCGCCGCTGATCGTGGTGGTGTCCGGGACGGTGCCGTTGCTGCCCGGATTGACTATCTACAAAGGCTTGTTCGAGGTGATGAGCGAAGGCAGCCTGACTGGCATCGTCAGCCTGGCGACGGCCGTCGCGATCTGCGTCGCCCTCGCCTCCGGCGTCATCCTCGGCGAGTACGTCGCCCAGCCGATCCGCCGCGAGGCCCGCCGCCTGGAGGACCGCCTCGCGGGTCCCCGCCTGATTGGGCCGCGCCGACCCGTCCGCCGCCGTACCCCCCGCTCCTCCCGCCCCAAGACCCGCGGCCGATCCCGCCGCCGTGCCGCCTGAGTCGACTCGCAGGTCACCGCCGGATGCAGCCACGGTGCAGGCGGCCTTCACCACCTCCACCGAAGAGCGCCTGACCGCCGGACCCGTACGACGGACCTCGGCGCACGACCCGCAGTACGGCTTCCTGGCTCGGCTCGTACTGCGCACCCGGCCCTGGCGCGGTTCTCCGTTCCAGGGCCGAGGCGTGTCCTGGCTACGATGCACGCGTGGCACACCGCTGGAACCGGGCTGACCCCGGGGTGCTCCAACTCCCTTCTGGGCGGCTGGTCCGCGGCCGCGGCCTGAGCCAATCAGAACCGCTGGGGCTGATCCCCACCTACGGCGTCTACCTACTAGGCAAGCAACCCCCGGCTGTGCGCTGGGAAAGCCGCTGGCTCCGCTGGCCGGACTTCCGCCTGCCCAGTGATCGCGCCGAGGCACGAACCGTGTTGGAGGAGGCGCTGGGTCGCGCCGACGTCGACCGGGTGGAATTCGCCTGCGGGGGCGGCCGAGGTCGCACCGGGACCGCCCTTGCCTGCCTGGCTGTCCTGGACGGCGTTCC
>JAWWOY010000656.1:0-5064 GCA_033851195.1 Kribbellaceae bacterium
GTTCTGCACTGCCTCAACTGCTTCGACCTCGTGCCCTGAGGCCCGGAGATCTCGTCGTTATCGCATCGCTGTCCGGGCCGCTTCATGCCGCTTACGAGCCCGACCTCGAGCAGGCGGTGGTCGTGCTCGAGCGGATGGGATTCCGCGTGCGTCGGGCACCGCTCCTCGAAGCAGGGCGGCACCATTGGTGGAGCGCGGCTCGGCCGGCGGAGATCGCCGAGGAGTTCAATGGACTACTGCGTGATCCTGAGGTGCGCGCGATCCTCGCGCATGACGGCGGCCAGACGGCGCTCGGTTACCTCGACCTGATTGACGTCGAGGCGATCACTGCCGACCCCAAGCCGATCCTCGGCTACAGCGACATCTCGCTGCTGCATCTGGTGCTCTACGCGCGCACGGGTCTGGTCGGCTTCCATGCCGACTTGGCCACCCCTGGACTCGGCGGGCACTGGCAGGCTGCGCCCGCAGCGCGCCAAGCGGTGCTTGAGAAGCTCTACTCGAGGCTGCTGACCGGCGACGAGGCGATCGGTGCGCTGCCAGCCACCCCGTCTTGGGAGTGCTGGCGTGCCGGCCGCACCGAAGGCCGACTGATCGGCGGGGTGCTTAATCGCATCGTGCTGGCGCAGGCGACGCGTTTCGCGCTGCCGCTCGAATGGTTCGACGGCGCGGTGCTGTTCTGGGAGGAGATGGGCGGCCAAGCATCGTATGTGTGGAGCTATCTACAGGTGCTGCGGCACTGCGGCATCCTCGATCGGATCTCCGGCATGGTCGTGGGCGTCCCGTACGCGATCGACGGGCTCGGGGCGCCTGACGCGTCCCCGACCCTCCCCGAGATAGTCCTCGACGTCCTCGGCGACCATGACATCCCGGTCCTGGGCAACGTCGAGTTCGGACATGCCGGCCCGAATCTGCCGATGCCGGTCGGCATCCGTGTCGGCCTGGATGCGCAGCAGCGGACATTGTCGCTGCTCGAACCGGCGGTACGGCCGCACGCGATGACGGGACCGGCCGGCTGAGCAAGGGGTGCCAGTATGTTCGAGGAGTCCGGGACGCTCGTGGCATACGTGCGTTCGCGGCGGAGGTGAGGGCAAGCCACCGCCGCGGTGACTCAGACCGCGCCGCCCGCAGCCCGCGGGGCGGTGGCGTCGCGACCACTGTCGAAGACGACCTCGCGGGCGAGGAAGTCCTCCAAGTGGAATAGGTTGTCGCCGGCTCGCTTCGCGACGTGGACCAGGGTCGTCATCGCGGCGACCTCCTCGACCTGCTCCTTCAGGAACCACTGCATGAACTGCTCGCCGACGTAGTTGCTCTCGTCGCGCGCCGTGCGGGCCAGCGTCTCGATCTGCTTGGTGACCGTGACCTCCTGCTGCAGCGCGAGTTCGAGCGGCGCGAGCGCGTTGTCGAAGTCGTTGACCACGTCGCCGACGCCGGGAACGTGCGGCCGGATGTCCTTGTCCAGCAGGTACTGCACCATCATCATCGCGTGGTTGCGCTCTTCCAGCGCCTGCTTGTAGAAGTGCGCGGCCAGTCGCGGCAGATCCTGATCGTCGTACCAGACAGCGACCGCCGTGTACTGCTGCGACGCCGTGAATTCGTTATGAATCTGTTCCTGGAGGAGTTTCGTGTAGGTGCCCATTCGGCCAATCTAGTGCGCCGCAGCGGGATGCACATCGTCGGCGAGGCGCCCCTTACGGTGTGTCACGCCTCGCCACGCACGTGCGCCCGGATCGGCGGCAGATTGCCCAGCGGGGCGAAGTAGCCGCTCACGCCATGGTCGAAGGTGATCGCGGCGATGCCCTGCTGCACCCAGATCGGAGCCTGCGCGACCGCGTCGTCGGGGGCCAGCGCGAGCACGGACACCTCCGCGTCGGCAGCCACCAGGCCGTTCTCGATGGCGAACCCGCGGGCCCGCTGGGCGGTGGTGAACGCCATCAGGAACGGTTGGTCCTGGTGTACGCCGACGAACGGCTGCGGGTTCTCCGGCTCACCGCGCTGTACGAACCACCAGCGGTCCAGGTCGAAAGTTGCCGACCACAACTTTGTCTGGTTCTCGGGGCTGGGATCGGTTCGGACGGCCTCGGCCAGTACATCGGTCGCAGTGGGCTCAATGGACCCAGTGGGCTCAGTGGGTTCAGCGGGCAGTGGTTCGGTCATGGCTCGGTGGTCTCCCCGTGGTGTCTGAGACGTTTGCGCCACGTACCCCTGGCGCGTTGTGCAGCTCTACCGTACGAGGTCAGCTGTTCCCGAGCCGGACCACCTCGGTGTCATCGCCCGGCAGCGTGATGGTGATCTCCTGATCGGACACCGCGACATCGATGCCTTCGGCAACCGCTTCCGGATGCATCGCGTCAGTGGCCAGCAACACCCCGTGCACGAGGACGATCGGCTTACCTGGATGACTGACCGTCAGGTACGGCGTGGCCGAGTGCGGCCCGAACGGGTCATGCGATCCGTCCCAGTTCGGCGGCGCTGATGGCGTGCTGGAGGCTGAGGCCGGTGGCGAACCGTTCCACCTCGCCGATCGCGAGCTCGCCCAGCCGGGCGACCTCGTTCCCGACGGCTCCGGCCAGGTGCGGGGTGACGAAGACGTTGGGCAGTTCGAGCAGCGGGGAGTCGGGCAGCAACGGCTCAGGATCGGTCACGTCCAGTACGGCGTCGATCCGGCCCGACCGGCACTCACGCTCCAGCGCGGCGGCCTCGATGATCCGGCCGCGCGAGGTGTTGATCAGCACTGAGCCGTCGCGGAGCAGGCCGAGCAGCCGGGCGTCCACCAGGCCGACCGTCTCCGGCAGCAGCGGCGCATGCACGCTCAGGATGTCGCTCTGGCTGAACAGCGTGTCCAGGTCGACCAGCCGGGCTCCGAGCTCAGCGGCCTCCTCCTCGGACAAGTACGGATCACTGATCAGTACGTCGAGATCGAACGCGCGCAGGCGATCCGCGACCATCCGGCCGATCCGGGATGCTCCGAGCAGGCCGACCGTGCTGCCGTAGTTCCCGGGTACGCCGTGCGGATCCGGCCGGTGCTTGCTGGACTTGTACTCCGCCGCGAGCCGGAACGCCCGCTTGCCGCTCAGCACGATCGTCGCCACGGTGAACTCGGCCACCGGCTTGGCGTTGGCCACTACTGCCGAGGAAACCAGGATTCCGCGCTTGAAGGCGGCCGGGTGGATGAAGCCCTTCACCGAACCCGCCGCGTGCACGATCACCTGCAGCTTCGGCGCCGCGTCCAGCACGTCGGGCGTGATGTGCGGGCAACCCCAGCCGGTGAGCAGCACGTCGATCCCGCCCAGCGCCGCCCGGATCTCCGGATCCTCCAGGAACGCGTCACCCGGCCCGACCGGTACGACGGACGCGACCCGGTCGAGGCGGGCCTGCACCGGCGGGACCAGTACCCGGGCGCGGCTGGACTCGTTCATCGCCAGCATGACGGTCGGTCGTGCGCGGGCAGTGACGGTGGGCGGGGCTGCCGGCACGGTCGGCTCGGGTTCTGTGGGCACAAGAGCACGCTAGCAAGCGCTTTCCAGATGCGCTCGTCGTGTCCACGTCGTGGCAGCCTTCAGGCGGTCTTTGATCGGCCCTCGGGCCGGCTGAGAAAGATCACCGAAGCCGGAATGCCTGCCCGGCGCGCGGGCGTTGTGTCAGGGGAAGGCAGGATAGAGGTGCCTACCGCCCTGAAGGCCAGCTGTGAAGGAGAGCGACCATGCTTCGACCGGACGACCTCTACGAGATCGTCGACGAGTCGGCGGCCACCGGACCGGCGGCGCCGCCGAAGGTGCTGGTGCACTCTCTCGACGGATTCATGGATGCCGGCCAGGCCGGCCGGGCCACGGCCGACCACCTGCTCGAAGTCCTGGACCACCGGCTGCTGGCCAGGTTCGACGTGGACCTGCTACACGACTACCGGGCCCGTCGCCCCGAGGTGACATTCGCTGAGGACCGGTTCGTCGACTACAGCCCGCCACAGTTGTCGGTACACCTGATGAAGGACGACGCGGGCGTCGAGTTCCTGCTGCTGGAGGGCGTCGAGCCCGACAATCACTGGAACCGCTTCGCCGGAGCGGTCCGTCAGTTGATCGACCTCTACAACGTGACTCTGACCGTGGGTATCCACGGCATCCCGATGGGCGTGCCGCACACCCGCCCACTCGGCCTGACCGCACACGCCACCCGCCCGGAACTGGTCACCCGCTCGAACATCTGGGACGGCGAGATGCGCCTCCCGGCGAGCGCCGCGACGATGCTGCAGGTCCGCCTGGGTGAAGCGGGCCGCGACGCGATGGGCTTCGCGGTGCACGTGCCGCACTACCTCGCCGAGAACCGCTTCCCGGGCGCAGCGTTGGCCCTTGTGCACGCTGTCTCCGCAGCCACCGGGCTGCTGCTGCCGAGCAAGGCACTGCTCGACGAGGCGGCTGTCACCAGTCGGCTGGTCGACGAGCAGGTCGAGGCTTCGGACGACGCAGCGGCCGTGGTCAACTCCCTGGAGACCCAGTACGACGCCGCAGCAGGCTCGATCAGCCGCGGCAGCCTCCTCGCCGGTTCGATGCCGTCCGGCGACGAACTCGGCGCCGAGGTCGAACAATTCCTCGCCGAACTCAACCGCGACGACGACGCCTGATCCAACACACTCAAAGTTTCGGCCTGGCACACCTCCTGTGCCAGGCCGGAACTGTCTGTGCGGTCGTTTTCGCCCCGACGGCTCCGGTGGCCTTACTTCCTGCGTGTGCCCGAGGGTGGCTGCTCGATCGGAAACATGATCGGGCTGAGCAGATGCTGCGTGCGGTCAGGCGATGGCTCGTTCCTCATCCGGGGCAGGATCGCGCTGCGCAGCTCGCTGATCAGCTCGGCGAGCTCGTTCGGGCTGAGCCAGAGCGCGTGCTGTCGATAGCCCACGGAGTCGGCGACCGGATCGGCATCGGGTCGGTCGAGATAGGCGTTGAACTCGGCGATCAGGATGGCCATGGCGACGGCGAAGATCCGGCGGTGATCCTCGAGTGACGCCGACGCGGCCGCATCGGCGTCGATCACCGCCCGCTCTCGGCGCAGTCGGTACGTGCGCTCCACGGC
>JAWWOY010000657.1:0-6602 GCA_033851195.1 Kribbellaceae bacterium
GAAGGCGTATCGTCGCAATTAGACCGATCGGTCTAATGTCGTGGAGGCCTTAACCAAGGGGGAGACAGCATGCGGGTGACGATCAACGACGTAGAGGTGAGGATGCAGATTCCTGGAGCCGTGATCCGTCAGCGAACGGACTTCGGCGATGCGAGCGGCCTGGGCCCGATCAGTGGCGAGTACTTCACCCTGTCCGAGGGCGTCGACACCACGCCGCTGTTCCAGGGACTCGAAGGCGACCTCTGCCAGTGTCCGCACTGGGGCTTCGTCCTGCATGGGCGGCTGACGACGACCAACTCGAGCGGTCACCAGGAGACGGTCACCGCGAACGACCTGTTCTACTGGCCGCCCGGGCACAACGTCCGAGTCGACGCCGATGCAGAGATCGTCATGTTCAGTCCCCAGCACCAACACAGCCCGGTGATTGACCACATGATCGCCAAGGTCAGCAGCTAACCGCAGGGAAGCCGGCGTCCTCCGATGACCCATCCGACCAAGCAGCGCCTGCTGGAGGCGGGGATGGCCATGCTGCTCAAGCAGGGCTACAACGATCTCGGTATCCAGTCGTTGTTGTCGGCCACCGGAACCCCCAAGGGGTCCTTCTACCATCACTTCCGGGACAAGGAGGACTTCGCCCTCCAGGTGATCGGGCAGTACATGGCCGGGGTGCACGACGGGCTCGACCGCTGCCTGGCCGACGACAGTCTGGCCCCCCTCGACCGCGTCCGCCGGTTCTTCGAAATGACCCAACGGAGCTATCACGAGGAAGGCTACCTGGGATGCCTGCTGGGCGGTCTTGGGCAGGAGCTTGCCGGTGTGAGCGAGGTGTTCCGGCGCAAGATCGACGAGTGCCTGTCGGAGATATCCCAGCGGATCGCCGCGTGTTTGACGTTGGCCGGTGAACGCGGCGAACTCCGGGCCGGGACTGACTCACTCCGGATGGCCAGCCTCCTGGTGAACTGCTGGGAGGGAGCTGCCTTGAGGAGCCGCCTGCGAGGAAACGCCGAGCCGCTGACCGAGATGCTCGACTTCTACTTCGAGTCGGCGGGAAATGGTGGACAGGCTCACACCCTGCCGAGGAAGACGTACCTGGCGACGAACACCCCGATGTAGATGCTCGCCCCGACCACGAAGAAGCTGTATCGCGTTCGCTGGTGATCCAGCACGGCCCCGGTGAACGCGAGCAGCATGATGAAGCCCGCCACGTAGGCGGTCAGCAGATCCACGAACAGGGCGCTGAGGTCGACGGCGAGCAGGTCGACCGAGACGCCGATGATCGGACCGGTCGCGATGACCCACCGCCCGTAGCGTTGGTACACCCGTGGATGGTGCTCGGAGACCTCGTAACTCTTGAAGGCGACCGCGAGCGCACCCACCGACAACGAGACGAAGTAGAGCCACAGGTCGGCTTCCACCAGCTCGGGGATGGCCAGCATGAACAGGAACCCGTAGCCCCACAGCATCGCCGCGCGCATCCAGAGCAGTACCAGCTCCTCCCCCTTGTCCCCGCGTAGGCGCGGCACGACGTGCGCAGCGTGCTCTACCCCGTAGATCCCGGCGAAGCTGGCCAGCACGAGCACGTAGGCGCGACCGCCGAGATGCTCGTGAAGCACGTGCAGCTCGGGCATCAGGACGAGGAAAACGTACGCCGAGGCCATGCCGGCGAACATTGAGTCCGCGGCACGCTCGGACCTCACCAGACGCACCCGCAGCGTCCGGGTGAAGACGAACAGCAACCCTAGGAGAACGGCGCCGAGCAGTTCGAGCTCGGGCCGTTCGGTGCGATCCAAGCCGGTGGGGGCGAGCAGCTTCATGTGGAGAGGGGGCTAGAAACCCACGACCTCCCTCAGGTAAGCGCGTGCCTTGAGCGCGTACTCCAGCGGGTTCGCCTTCCGCGCGTCCTGCTCCGCCTCGACGGAGAACCAGCCCTCGTACCCCGCGTCGGCCAGCGTCTGCAGGATCGGCGGGAAGTCGATGCACCCGTCACCCGGCACGGTGAATACCCCGGCCATCATCCCGTCGTAGAAGCTCCAGCGCTTCGCGACCGCTTCCGCCATGATCGCCGGCCGGATGTCCTTGAGGTGCACGTGCCGGATCCGGCCGGCGTGCGCGCGTGCCAGCTCCAGCGGGTCGTCGCCGCCCCAGAGCAGGTGCCCCGTGTCCAGCAGGAGGTGGACCAGGTCCGGGTCGGTGGCCGCCATCAGCCGGTCGACTTCTGCGCGGCTCTGGACACCGCTACCCATGTGGTGGTGGTAGCAGAGGTCGAGACCGGCTTCCTTGGTGAGCTTGCCAACCTCGTGCAGCCCGTCCACGAGCCGTGTCCACTGCTCGTCGTCGAATACGGGCTTGTTCGGCAGGACCGCGACGTTCGCGAGCTGGTGGACGGAGTTGCCGAGCTCGGCCACCACGATGCGCTCCCCGCCCATCTCGGCGATGAACGCGATCTGCCGGCGGAACGCCTCGATGGTGAGGTCGGCCATGTCGTTCGCGGTGAAGTAGAGGCTCACCCACGGCTCGGAGACCTGCAGCCCCCGCATCCCGAGCTCCTTCTTCAGCGTCGGGATGTCGGTCGGGTACTTGTGGCCGACACTGCACCCCTCGAAGCCCGCCAGGGCGATCTCGCTGACGCACTGCTCGAAGGGGATGTCGTCACCGACCCAGGGGAAGTCGTCGTTGGTCCAGCAGGTCGGCATGATCGCGAAGTGGATCTTGTCGCGGTCGAACATGGCCATCGTGACGCCCCTCTTCGGGAGTGACCGCTGCGGATACTGGCGCAGGCCTGGGCGCGGGGAAGGCGGTCCGTTCTCCTCCGGGAAGGGCGATTCGTAACAGCCTGTCAGCGAACGGTAGCACGCTGTCAAGACACCAGCGTTGACGCTCCGTATCCTTCCGCATACCGTGTGCTATCAGCACTCTGGCTGTCCACCTCCGTCAGAGGACCGTGCACGCGATCCTGAGGACGCCTCATGACTGATCCGACCGACACCAGCTTTCAGATCACTGCTGAAGCTGCGTCCGCGACGCACTACGACGTCGTGGTCGTCGGTTCCGGGGTCAGCGGCTCCATCCTGGCGAAGGAGATCAGCCGGTCCGGTTACCGGGTGCTGGTGATGGAGGCCGGCCCCGGTGACGACATCACGGTTCGCGACTACGAGGAGAACCTGGAGCGCTTCTACTCGGCCGTCAGCAAGGACGACAACTCGCCGTACCGGCAGAACCCCAACGCCCGCATGCCGAGAGGCTTCGAGGCTCAGAAGCTCCGGCTCGGGGAACCCAGCACCGTTGGACATCTGGTCCAGAACGGCCCGTTCGAGACCGACGGTACCTACGCGCGGGTGCTGGGCGGGACGACGCGCCACTGGGAGGGCAAGGCGTTCCGCATGCTCCCCGACGACCTCGTGCTACACAGCCGCTTCGGCCGGGGTCGGGACTGGCCGCTCGACCACGAGAGCCTGCAGCCCTACTACGAGAAGGCGGAGCGGGAGCTGGGTGTGGCGGGAGAAGTCGAGGACCAGACGTTCGGCGGATTGAGCTTCGCACCTGGCTACGTCTATCCCATGCACCGGATGCCACCGTCCTACCTCGACCAGGTGATCGCCAAGGACCTGGACGGGACCGAGGTGACGGTCGACGGTGAGACATTCAGCCTCACCGTGCGCAGCTCGCCGCAGGCGCGCAACGGCATCCCGAACCCCGCGTACGACAACGGGAGGGGCTTCACGCCGACGGGTGCGGTGAGCCTTCACCAGGCAGAGCTGGGCGAGCGCTGTCAGGGCAACTCCAACTGCGTCCCGATCTGCCCGGTCCAGGCCAAGTACGACGCGCGCCGCACCCTGCTCCAGGCATTGGGGACAGGGCGCGTCGACCTCCTTGCGCAGACGGTCGCATCGAAGGTGCACGTGGACACGGAGACCGGCAGAGTCACCGAGATCGAGTACCAGAGCTATCGCGACGCCCACTCCAGCGAGCACACGACTGGCTCGGTGCGCGGCACGATCTTCGTGCTCGCCGCGAACGCGGTCGAGAACGCCCGGCTCATGCTCGCGTCGAGCCTGCCCAGCTCCAGCGGCCTGGTGGGGCGGAACCTCATGGACCACGCGTACCTGCTGACGTGGGCGCTGATGCCCGAGGTGACGGGATCCCATCGCGGGCCGTTGTGCACCTCCGGGATCGACGAGTTACGGACCGGTTCGTTCCGGCACCGACAAGCGGCCCTCCGGGCCAGCATCCACAACGACGGGTGGGGATGGGCCACTGGCTCGCCCTACACGGACCTGAACACCCTCGTGGACGAGCAGAACAAGTTCGGCGGCGACCTGCGCCGCGCCCTGGTCGACCAGGTCTCCCGTCAGCTGTTGCTGGATTTCATGGTCGAGGTGCTGCCGGAGGAGGGCAACAGGGTGAGCGTGGATCCCCGGTACGTGGACCAGCTGGGCAACCTGCGTCCGGTCATCTCGCTGAGCATCCCCGACTACACCCTCGAAGCCGTCGCCTTCGCCCGGCGGCTCTCACGGCGCATCTATCAGCGGCTGGGCGCCGAGGACTACACCGCGTACGACCCCGCGGCGCCCGGTTCTGTGACCTACGAGGGCGAGACCTTCGTCATCCGGGGCGGGAACCACTGGGCCGGCACGCACCTGATGGGCACGAGCTCGAAGGACTCCGTTGTGGACGCCAAGCAGCGCTCCTGGGACCACGAGAACCTGTACCTGGCCGGGGCGGGGAGCATGCCGAGCATCGGCGCGGCCAACACCACCCTGACTCTGTCGGCGCTCTGCTTCATGACGTCGGAGCGCATCGTCGAGGACCTGCGCCGTGCCGCCGCACCGCTCGAGGTACAGACGGCAGGCATCGCATGAGCCGCCATCACGTCCCTGACCTCGGCGCGCTCCGCCGCCACCTCGGCGCAGCCCTGCAGCTCGAGCACGCCACGATTCCCCCGTACCTCGTCGCCCTCTACTCGATCCGGCCGGGCACGAACTCCGAGGCCCACCACGTCCTGCGCGCCGTACTGGTCGAGGAGATGCTGCATCTGACGCTCGCGGCGAACATCCTGAACGCGGTCGGAGGAGACCCGGACCTCACGCGGGACGGCTTCGTGCCGGCGTATCCGGCCTGCCTGCCGGACGGCGAGACCGACTTCGAGGTCAGCCTGCAGCCGTTCTCGAAGGATGCTGTCGAGACGTTCCTGAAGATCGAGCGTCCCGCCCTCGCGGCGGGCGATGAGGTCGTGACTGTCAAGCGGGACAAGACCGCGGGCTCGCTGCAGGCCGCGCGGGTACATGACGACTCCGAGGAGCACTACTACTCCATCGGCGAGTTCTACCAGGCCATCGGGCACGCACTGGTCGAGCTCCACGCGAAGCATGGTGACGCGCTCTTCGCTGGTGACCCGGCCCGTCAGATCACGCCGGAGTACTACTACTCCGGCGGCGGTGCGGTCATCCCCGTCACCGACCTGAAGTCGGCGCAGGCGGCGATCCGAATGATCTCCGAGCAGGGCGAGGGCGTAGGCGGCGCGATCTTCGACTACGAGGGCGAGCTCGCGCATTTCTACCGCTTCGAACAGCTGCTGCTCGGACGCTACTACCGGCAGGGGGACGCGCCCGGCAGCCCGGGCGGACTGCCGCTGGACGTGAACTGGGACGCCGTCCTCCCGATCAAGGCCAACGCCCGGTTGGCCGACTACGCCGAGGGGTCGGAGCTGCACGCCGGAGCCGTCGCCTTCAACGCGTACTACGCCGACTTCCTCCGCCTCCTGACACGGGCATTCCAGGGGGAGCCTGGGCTGCTGACCGAGGCAGTCGGAGCGATGTTCCGGATCAAGGAGCTGGCGTACCAGCTGATGCGCCAGCCGATCGACGGGATCGCAGGTCCCAACGCCGTTCCCACCTTCGAGATGTCGTCAGCCGGGCGGGACAGGTCATGAGCGCCGACAATGGACGGCTCGGGGACTTTCTCGCCTTCTCCTCGGTAGTGACCGGCTTCGGGGTGTTTCACCTACGCGGGACCGGACAGGTGGAGCTGTACCTTGCCACCGTCGACGACATCGTCGGCGAGGAGATCGTGGGACAGCTCCTGGACACCTTCTGCGGCGTGATGCGCGACGCGGGAGAGGACCAGGCTGCTGTGCAGGCGGGGCTGCGCAGGGAGATCCTCAGCGACGCGAAGTTCGGCCCCGTTGCCCGTGCGCTCATCAAGCTCTGGTACGTCGGCACCTGGTACCAGCTGCCGGTCGAGTGGCGGGAGCCCTACGGGCAGAACGCGATGGACCGAACGTTCGTGGTCTCGGCCAGCTCATACACCGAAGGACTGCTCTGGCCGGCGATCGGCGCCAACCCGGCCGGCGCCAAGGCGGTGGGATACGGGATGTGGGCCATGCCACCACTGGTCGACATGGGGCATTAGAGCGACTCCGCCTCAGTGCTCAGTGCTCAGTCGGTACCCATCTGCTTGCGCATGAACGCGATCGCACCCCTGGCGAAGCCGTCCTTCGTGTCGAAGGTGTCGCGCCACACGTGCGCGGCCGAGGACAGCCCGGGCACATCGGCCGCGAAGGCCTCCGCTGACACCCAGCCGTCGTAGTCGACGGCTTTGAGGGC
>JAWWOY010000676.1:0-5835 GCA_033851195.1 Kribbellaceae bacterium
GGCGGTGAAGTCGGCCGAGGACGAGGTCTGGAACCGCAGCAACCCCGAGGCCCGCGCCCGCGCCGAGGCAGCCGTCAAGCAGCTCGAAACCGTGATCGCCGACCTCGAATCCAAGGCAGCCAAGGCCGAGGCCGCAGGCAACGCCCGGAAGTTGGCCGAAGCCCGCGAGTCCATCGAAGCCCGCCGGGCCTGGTTGGCCGAAGCCCAGAAAGCCCTTTCCGACTTCAGCTAACCCACCCAGCTTCAGCTAGCCCACCCAGGTCGTCGTCACCGGCGATCCGGTCGTGAGCGGCCCCTGGGCCGACTTCGCCTGTACGCCGTCGTTGGCGACCACTGTCCCCTTGGCCGTGTTCGTCAGCGTCGTGTTCGTCAGCGCGGTGTTCTTAAGCGCCGTGTTCTTCAGCGTGGCCGCGATGCTCACGCCGAGGTGAACCGTTGTGGTGCCACCGGCCGGAACCGTCAGGCTCGTCCAGGCCGCGACGCCGCCAACGTTCGTTCCGCCGCTGTCGGCAGCCAGGAAGGTCGTGCCCTTCGGGATCGGGTCAGTGAGCTCCACCCCGGTCGCGTTGGCGTTGCCGATGTTCGCGAGCGTGATCGTGTAATCGAGCCTGCTCGACGACCCGGCCGGGACGACCGCGTCCAGCTTCGAGACGACGAGAGCCGGGACTGCTGCCGAGGTGTCCTTGCTCCGGTACAACCCACGGCCGTGGGTTCCGACGGCGAGCACCCGGTGCGACGGGTCCAGGTTGAGCTGCCAGATCGCGACGTCCGGGACGCTCCAGCCCAGCGTGTCCCAGTGGACGCCCCGGTCGTGGGTAACGAACATCCCGACGTCGGTACCGGCGTACAGGGTGTCCGCGTACGACGGGTCGAGGATGATCGAGTTGACCGGGCTGTCGGGCAGATTGAAGCTGATGTCGGTCCAGGTCTTGCCGCCGTTCGTGGTCCGGAAGACGTGACCGGGGCGGGACGGGGTCGCGCCGTTGAAGCCGGCGTACGCGGCGTACGCGATCCGGTAGTTGCTGCGATCGACGGCGAACTGGGTCACTGGTCGCTTCGGCAGCCGGCCGCTGTCCACCCGGGTCCATGACGGTGTGTTGCTGACCTGTGCGTTGGGGCTGACGAACACATAGCCATCCTCAGCGCCGGTGTACGCCGCATTGCCGCCGCCCACGCCGACCGCTGAGATGACGCAGCCACGCGCGCCGTTCGGCGCCGCGCCGCGGCAACCGCTGGTCAGGTCAGGGCTGATGCGCTTCCATCGGACGGCGCCCGCCGAAGGCGCCTTCGCGTTGTTCGTGCGGTAGAGCCGATAGGTGCCGAGGAACAACTGGCTCGTCCGGCGCTGGTTCTGGACCCACGGGACGTAGAAGTCAGCGCGGTCATTCAGGTTGATGCCGGTGCGGATCAACTGGTTGCTGAAGAAGGACCGCCCGCCATTGGTGTACCGGTACGGCGTGATGCCGTTGTACGTGCCGAAGACGTAGTTGGCATTCGTCGGGTCGACCAGCACCTGGCCGCCGTCACCGCCGGCGACGTCGAACCAGGTCGCCGAGGTCGGCGACTTACGGGCGGTGCCGTTGTCCTGGGTGCCGCCCCACCAGCCCGCGGGCACGGTCGGTACATTCGCGACCGAGGTGAACTGGGCCAACTGCAGGCCCGTCCGGTGCGTCACGGCTGCCTTGGACGGATTCACCGTGCCGTTGAGGTTCTGCCAGGTCACCGCCGTGAGCGGGGCGCTCGCTTTCAGGCGGCCGCCGCGGTTGGGGCTGTACCAGACACCGCCGTCCGAGCCGATCAGCACATGGGCCGGGTGCGCAGGATCGAGCGCGATCGCGTGGAAGTCCGGGTGCTGGTTCCGGCCGAGGTTGCGCCAGGTCCGGCCGCCGTTGTCGGACCGGAAGATGCCGCCGGAGCCGATGGCGTAGTTGAATTGTCCGCCCACGTAGACGATGTTCGGGTTGACCGGGTCGGCGACGACGACGTTGTCGTAGAAGCACTGCTGACCGCAGTAGCCAATGATCGCCTCGGGCCCGCTCCCACCGGGCAGGACCGACCAACTCGCGCCCTCGTTGGTGGACCTGAAGACCCGCGCCGGCTGGTTACTCCAGTTGAAGCCCGTGTAAAGCACCGCGCGATGGCCGGGCGGATGCGAGAGGCCGAGCGAGAAGCGCGTGCTGGTGGCGACGAAGTTGGCCCTGGGCAGGCCGGTCATGATCGGCGACCAGTGTGCGCCGCCATCGGTGCTCTTGTAGATCGCCTCACCCCAGAACGAGCTGTACATGACGTTCGGGTGCTGCGGATCCAGTACGACGTCGGTGGCTCCGTTCAGCTCGGACTTCGCCTCCTTGCGCAGCGTCCAGTTCGCGCCTCCGTCGTGGGACTCCCAGATCCCGTAGCGGGAGTGGACCGTCGGAGTGGTCCGGCGGCTGCCACCGCGGCCGCGCAGGATCGCGGCGTAGAGGTGGTCGGCGTCCCGGGGGTCGACGGCGAGCGCCGAGGTCGACACGCCCTCGAAGAAGTCGCCCGACACATGCGACCAGTGCTCGCCGCCGTCGGTGGACTTGATCACGCCGTTGCCGAAATAGCTGTCTCCGGAGAGTGCGCCCTCCCCGGTTCCGGCGTACACGATCGTGTCGTCGGACGGCGCCACGGCGAGCGCGCCGATCGACAGGGACGGCAGGTAGTCCGTCTTCGGCGACCACGTGCCGCTCGCCTGGTCGTACAGCCAGATGCCGCCCTGGGCACCGCCCAGGATGAACCGGCCGTTGCTGGGCCGGATCGCGAGCGCGCCGATCCGCCCGGCCATCGCCGTGAAGATCGGCTTGCTGGTGCGGGTCATCTGGACGATCGGGTCGGGCCCGATACCGGTCCAGGCGCCGGTGAAGGTCGCCGGGCCAGGGCTGCGCGAGCCCTGCCGGCGGATCTTCGCGCCCACCCCTGCCGCGGCGGCTCGGAGCGCGCCGGCCCGCTGGTTGTCGAGCACCTGATCGCCGGCGGTGCGCCTGCTCATGAAGAACAGGTCGCGCTGGAGAAGGAAGTCCTCGTCCTCGTCGCCTTCTCCCGGCGGCCTCGCGCCTGGTGGCAGCGTGGGCGGGTCGCCCTCCGCGGCGCCGATTGCCCCCCTAGCCGGCGCCGTCGCCGGCGCCGGCGCCAACGTCACGCCCGCGACCAGCACCGCAGACCCCAGCGCCCCTACAGCGATCCGAACCCGCGCAAATCTCATCATGCACTCCCTCCGCCGAGGGCGCCGTACACGTCCCATGGCCCCATTCGGGGCGTCGGGTTGTCAAGGGCTCAGAGCTGGGCTGGGTAGTTGCCGGTCAGTTCGGGAAGCCGGCGTGCACGTGGTCGTGGTGGGTGGCGTCGCTGAAGTAGGTGGCCCCGGACAGCCGGTACGGGCCGCCGACGTTGTACGAACCCGCTGCCGCGGCCGCTCGCATGTAGCCGGTCACCAGGGCACGCGAGGTGGCCGGGTCGACGACGGCGTGCCCGTCGATCTGCCAGGTGTCGAACGCCCGGCCACGGGGATGGTCGCTGAGTCGGCTGGTTCCGAACACGTACAACGGGTGGCCCGACCGGATCACGCTCACCCCGATCCGGTAGTTCTCCGCCAGGCGCAGCATCGCTGTCAGCACGCTGTCATGGACCGCGCCGGACCGTACGTCGGCCATCGAGGCGGGCGGCAGCGTGATCCGATCACTGGCCAGCACCCTGGAGGCGGACGTGGACAGGTGCGCTGCGGGCCGACCTGGCTGAGCCGGGTGCATCGCGGTCACCCGCCAGGTCTGGCCGGACTTGCTCAGCCGTACGTCGACCGTCGTACCGCCGCTGCTGAGTTTGCCGTTCGCAGCCGTGTACTCGCGGCAGACGACGAGCACGCTCGCGGAGTCGGCCAGGATGCCGCCGTACTGCGCGTCGATGACCTCTACCACGGATCGCGCGCCCGCACGGTGGAGCAGGCGCTCGGTCGCCCGGACGGCCTGCGTCTTCGCCGCGGGCTCAACGTCGCCCGGGCTCGGCGTCCACGCACGAACGGCCGGCAACGCGACACTCGGACTCGGGGTTGGACTCGGGGTCGGAGTTGAACGCGGCGCCGGGGTTGAGCTCGCTGCCGGGGTTGAACTCGAAGGGCGGGAGCCACCGGGCGCGGACGGCGCGGGCGCGCTGGCCACCGGGCTCGTCGGGACCGGGCTGCCGGCGGTGGAGTTCGTGCAACCGGTCAGCACGCCCGCGCCGAGCAGCAACAGCCCGCGCCGGCTGAGCGGCAGCGGGCGCGACAAGGAACCCTTACTGGGTGACTCGGTAGACGTCGAAGACGCCCTCTACGGAGCGGACGGCCTTCAGCACGTGGCCGAGGTGGGTGGGATCGCCCATTTCGAAGGTGAAGCGGGACTTGGCGATGCGGTCGCGGGTGGTGGTGAGCGCGGCCGAGAGGATGTTGACGTGATAGTCGGACAGCACCCGGGTGATGTCGGAGAGTAGCCGGGCGCGGTCCAGGGCTTCGACCTGGATCGCCACCAGGAAGACCGACTGGGCCGTCGGGGCCCACTCGACCTCGACGATACGTTCCGGCTGGGTCTGCAGGTTCTCCACGTTGGCGCAGTCGGCGCGGTGCACCGAGACGCCGGCGCCGCGGGTGATCCAGCCGATGATCTCGTCGCCCGGCACCGGCGTACAGCAGCGGGCCAGCTTGGCCAGTACGTCGGAGGTGCCCTTGACGATGACACCTGCGTCGCCGCGGACCGGGCGCTTGCGCCGCTCCCGGGTGGCGGGCAGCCGCAGGCCCTCGGCGAGATCCTCGGCCGCACCCTCCTCACCGCCGTACGTCTCGATCAGACGCCGTACGACGACTTGCGCGCTGACGTGGCTCTCGCCGACGGCGGCGTACAGGCCGGTGACGTCGGGGTAGCGCAGCGAGTTCGCCACCGCGGTCAGGGTCTCGTGGGACAGCAGGCGCTGGAGCGGCAGGCCCTCCTTGCGGAGTTGCTTGGCGATCGCGTCCTTGCCGTGCTCGATCGCCTCGTCGCGGCGTTCCTTGCTGAACCAGTGCTTGATCTTGTTCCGGGCGCGGGGGCTCTTGACGAAGGTGAGCCAGTCGCGGGACGGGCCCGCGCCCTGCGCCTTCGAGGTGAAGACCTCGACCACGTCGCCGTTCTCGAGGGTGCTCTCCAGCGGGACGAGGCGGCCGTTCACCCGGGCGCCGATACAGCGGTGCCCGACCTCGGTGTGGATCGCGTACGCGAAGTCGACCGGCGACGAATCCATCGGCAGCGACATCACGTCACCGCGCGGGGTGAAGACGTAGACCTCGGAGTTGTTGATCTCGAACCGCAACGAGTCGAGGAACTCCGACGGGTCGGAGGTCTCCCGCTGCCAGTCGACCAGTTGCCGCACCCAGGGCATGTCGTTGGGGCTGCCGACCTCGGTGGTCGGCGGCGTGCCCACCTCGGGAGCCGGCGAGTTCGGGTCTTCCTTGTACTTCCAGTGCGCGGCGATGCCGTACTCGGCCCGGCGGTGCATCGAGAAGGACCGGATCTGCAGCTCCACCGGCTTGCCCTGCGGGCCGATCACGGTGGTGTGCAGCGACTGGTACATGTTGAACTTCGGCATCGCGATGTAGTCCTTGAACCGGCCGGGCACCGGGTTCCACCGCGCGTGCAGTACACCGAGCGCGGCATAGCAGTCCCGGACCGACTCGACCAGCACGCGGATGCCGACCAGGTCGTAGATGTCGCCGAACTCGCGGCCGCGGACGATCATCTTCTGGTAGATCGAGTAGTAGTGCTTCGGCCGGCCGGTGACGGTGGCCTTCACCTTCGCGGCGCGCAGGTC
>JAWWOY010000685.1:0-2908 GCA_033851195.1 Kribbellaceae bacterium
GATCCTGATCGGCCTGGGGCTGATCTTGGCTCTGACCGTTGCGACCGGGTACTTCGTGGCGCAGGAGTTCGCGTACGTCGCGGTCGATCGGAGCCGGTTGCAGGGACTCGCCGCGGCTGGTGACACCGCCGCCGCGCGGGCCCTCCGGGTGACCTCTCGGCTGTCATTCGTGCTGTCGGGCGCACAGATCGGGATAACAGTCACCGCGCTGCTGGCTGGTTATGTCGCTCAGCCCTTTCTTGGCGCTGGTCTGGCGGATCTGCTCGGACTGGCCGGGCTACCGTACGGTGTCAGCCTGTCGATCTCCGTGGTCGCGGCGTTGCTGATAGCAACGATCATCCAGATGGTGCTGGGTGAGCTGGCGCCGAAGAACCTGGCGATCGCCCGGCCGGAGGCGATCGCGCTGAGGTTGTCGCGGTCCACGCTGATGTACCTGACGGTGGCCGGTCCACTGATCCGTGTGTTCGACGCCACGTCCAGCCGGCTGTTGCGGATGGTCGGCATCGAGCCGGTGGAGGAGCTGCCGCAGGGTGCCACCGCGCAGGACCTGGACCGGATCATCGCGACGTCGTACGAGCAAGGGTTGCTGGACGAGGACACCACCCGCCTGCTGGACCGCGGCCTGGACTTCCGGAGCCGGATCGCGGGGGAGGTGATGGTGCCACGGGTCGATGTCGTCACCGTGCATCAGGGCGATCCGGCCGTTCGGGTGGTGGAGTTGCTGGATACCGGACACAGCCGCTTCCCGGTGATCGGCGCCTCGGTCGACGAGGTGGTCGGGGTGATCGCCATCCTGGACGTGGTCGAGCTCGAGCCCGCCGATCGGCATCACGTCACCGCAGGATCGCTCGCGTCACCGCCCGTCGTCGTACCGTTCACGCTGTCATTGCCGGCCGTGCTGGAACAACTCCGTACGGCGCACCGGCAGCTCGCCATCGTCGTGGATGAGTTCGGCGGATTCGCCGGGATCGTGTCGCTGGAGGACATCGCCGAGGAACTGGTCGGCGAGATCCGCGACGAGGACGATCTGCCCGAAGCGGATGCGATCGAGAACCCGGACGGATCCTGGCTGCTGCCCGGACGCTGGCGGCTGGACCAGGTGGAGGAGGTGACCGGGGTCAGCCTGCCTCGTGACGACGGTTACGACACGCTGTCCGGTCTGGTGATGGCCCTGCTGGGGCGGATCCCGGTCGCCGGCGACGAGCTCGTCGTGGATCTGCCATCGCGCTTCGATCACGACGGCCGGTCGGTCCCACCCGAACAGGTTCGCCTCCGGGTCGAGACGGTGCTGCGCCGCGTGCCCGCTGTCGTGGCGCTGGAGCGGCTGACGAAGGACGAGCGATGAGCACCACGGCCGCGCTGCTGATCTCGCTTCTGCTGCTGATCCTGAACGGGTTCTTCGTGTCTGCCGAGTTTGCCTTGGTCGCCTCGAAGCGACACCGGCTCGAACAGGCCGCGGCCGAGGGAAGCCGCGCCGCCCGGGCGGCGATCGCCGGGGTGAGCGAGCTGTCGCTGATGCTGGCCGGCGCCCAGCTCGGCATCACGTTGTGCACGCTGGGCCTGGGCTCGCTGTCCGAACCGGCGGTGGCTCAGCTGTTGCATCCGCTGTTCGAGCTGGTCAGCCTGCCCGAGCAGGTCGGGCACGTCGTCGCGCTCGTCATCGCCGTCGCCGGCGTCGGCCTGTTGCACGTTGTGGTCGGGGAGATGGCGCCGAAGTCCTGGGCGATCAGCGACCCGGAACGCTCCGCGCTGCTGCTGGCTGTGCCTTTCCGGGCCTTTACGACGGTGGTCCGCCCGCTGCTGCGGATCCTCAACAGCCTGGCCAACGCCTGCCTGCGCATCATCAAGGTCACCCCGCAGAGCGAGTTGGCGAACGCGCACGGGCCGGACGACCTGCGCCTGCTGATCGAATCGTCCCGCAAGCACGGCACCCTGGGCGCACCCGAACACGACCTGCTCACCGCGATGCTGGCTCTGCAGAACACCACGCTCGCTCAGGTGATGACCCCGACCCAGCAGCTGGCTACGGTGTCCGCGTCGGCGTCCGCGCGCGAGATCGAGCTGACCAGCCTGCGGGAGGGACGGTCCAGGCTCGCTGTGGTGAGTTCCGACGGCACCATCTGCGGGATAGTGCACGTCCGCGACGCGGCACGGGCTACGACCGCCGGCAAGGCGGTGACGGCGTCGGAGCTGATGGCCGAACCGTTGCGGCTGCCAGCGGATACACCGGTCGCGGCGGCGATCCGGGTCATGCGGGAACAGCGATCTCAGCTAGCCGTTGTGCAAGGCAACGATCAGCGGCCGGTCGGTGTCGTGGCGCTGGAGGACCTGCTGGAAGAGGTGATCGGGGAGTTCGACGACGAGACCGACCCGATCATCAGCGCAGCCCGCCAGTCCATGAAGACAGACACAGACAACGCCGCAGGATAGCCGGTCCGGCCGGGCCGGGTGGTCCGGCAGGGGACTGCCGGCCGGCCGGCGCCCGAGTGTGGCCAGACCTCGACAGCGTGCTGATGGCCCACGGTCCCCAGCAGGGCAAGGTCCCCAGCAGAGCAATCAGTACGCCGCCGCGCGATCCGCCCAAGGCCATTAGACCCAGACAGCACCGCCACCTCGTTGGGTCAGGCAACGCCAGCACCGTGGTCGGGGTGGGTGATGGGTTGGTCAGGCGACTGCGTCATCGTGCATCCTGATGAGCGCCAACGTGATCAGGCAGCAGCATCGCCACGATCCCGGGTCGGTGCCGCAGCGATTAGCCTGCGTCGTCGACGCGTTCAGTCCGCGTCGTCGTCGCTCGGTTGGTTGTCGATGCGGTGGGTGCCGGTGGGGTCGACTGTCCACTTGAATCCGTGTGGGCTGGTCCATTCCTGGGCGCGGCCTGGTAGCCGCCAGACTTTCCAGTGGGCAA
>JAWWOY010000688.1:0-4084 GCA_033851195.1 Kribbellaceae bacterium
TCATCGTGGGCCCTGCTTCCGCCCACAAGCAAGACGCCATTCCGGTGAGCGGTCAACTATTGCGGGTGAAGGCGCGCTGGAGGCCGAGGAGGGTCAGGAAGGGTTCGTGCTGGTCGATCTCGTCGCACTCGTTGATCACCAGGGGGGCGAGCGCGCCGGTCGCGACCACCGTGACCGCTGACCGGTCCAGGCCCTGCTCCGTGATGATCCGGGTGACGATGCCGTCGACCAGGCCGGCGAAGCCGAACACAGCGCCCGACTGCAACGCCTCCACGGTGTTCTTCGCGACCACCGAACGCGGCCGGACCAGCTCGACCCGGCGGAGCTGAGCGGCCGCCTGGCCGAGCGCGTCCATCGCCGTCTCGATGCCGGGTGCGATCACCCCGCCGACGAAGGCGCCGTTGACGTTCACCAGGTCCACCGTGGTGGCCGTTCCGAAGTCCGCCACCAGGCAAGGCGCGCCGTACCGGTGTAATGCCGCCAACGCGTTGGAGATCCGGTCGGTGCCGACCTCGCGGGGATTGTCGACGAGTACGGGGAGTCCGGTCTTCACGCCCGGCTCCACCACCACCCCCGGTACGTCGGCGTAGTAGCGCGCCACCACGTCTCGTAGTTCATGCAGCACGCTCGGGACCGCCGAGCAGACCGCCACCCCGTCCACCGGGGCCTCCCCTGCCAGCAGTCCCTCCAGCAGCACCGCCCACTCGTCCGCCGTACGGCGTGGATCGCTCCCCACCAACCAGTGCCGTTTGACGCCGCCGTCGAGCAGACCGACGAGGGTGCGTGTGTTCTCCACCGCGACGGCGAGCAGCATCAGGATTCCTGCAGGTCCATCGCGATGTCGAGCACCGGCGCCGAGTGCGTCAGGGCGCCGACCGCGAGGTAGTCGACCCCGGTCTCCGCGACCTCGCGGGCGTTGTCGAGCCGCAGGCTGCCGGACGCCTCCAGCTTCGCCCGGCCGGCCACCTGCTCGACGGCCGACCGCAACTGCGGCACGTCCATGTTGTCCAGCAGGATCAGCTCCGCGCCGGCCTCGACCGCGATCACCGCGTCCTCGACCGAATCCACCTCGACCTCGACCGGCACGTCCGGGAAGGCCTTCCGGACCAGCCGGAACGCCTTGGCCACACCACCGGCGGCGATCACGTGGTTGTCCTTGATCAGGGCCGCGTCGGACAGGCCCATCCGGTGGTTCTCACCGCCGCCGCACCGGACCGCATACTTCTCCAGCGTGCGCAGCAACGGCATCGTCTTGCGGGTGTCGCGGACGACCGCACCCGTGCCGTCCAGGGCCTCCACCCAGCGCCGGGTCAGCGTCGCCACGCCGGACAGGTGGCAGAGCAGGTTCAGCGTGGTCCGCTCCGCGGTGAGCAACTGCCGGGTCTTGCCGCGCACCGTCAGCAGCACGTCGCCGGCCTTCACCGCGGCGCCGTCGGGCACCGAGTGCTCGATCTCGACCTCGTCCTTGCCCGCGACCAGCCGGAGCACCATCTCGGCGACCTGCAGCCCTGCGACCACTCCATCGGACCGGGCCACGAAGTCGGCGACGGAGATCTGCTCCGCGTCGACCGTCGCCGTGGTGGTGACATCGACGCCGCCGGCCAGGTCCTCCTCGATGGTGGCCCGGACGAGGTCCTCGACCCTTTTCCTGTCGAGCGTGTCATCCATCCTGTTATTTCCCCTCCGGTGCTTCCTCGAGCGCTACGAACGCCGTAGCCGGCCGGGCAGCATCCCCTGCCGCCGGCAACGTCACATCCAGACTGCCCGACCAGTGCTCGTCGTCGCGATCCGGGTAGTCCTCCCGCCAGTGCGAGCCGCGGCTCTCCTCCCGGGTGCTGCCCGCCGCGATCAGGGCGGACGCGACCGTGACCAGGTTCGTCGCCTCCCAGCCCGGCGTGCCCGGCTCCCCGGCGGGCTGCTCGATCAGTTTGCCGAGTGTGGCAGCAGCCTCCGACAGTCCGCGGGCGCTGCGGATCACGCCCGCGCCAACCGTCATCACCCGCTGCAACTCCGGTACGACGTCCGCGTCGACCAGGCCCGGCACCCTCCGGTCCGGCGCCGGCTCGCGGAGTTCCGGCAGGCCGGCAGCGAGCGAGGCCGCGATCCGGCGGGCGAACACCAGGCCTTCGAGCAGGGAGTTGGAGGCGAGCCGGTTCGCACCATGCACCCCGGTACAGGCGACCTCGCCGCAGGCGTACAGCCCGGGGATCGAGGTCTGGCCCTGCAGGTCGGTCCAGACCCCGCCGGACGAGTAGTGGCAGGCCGGCGCGACCGGGATCAGCTCGCGGACCGGGTCGATACCGTGCGAACGGCAGGAGGCCAGGATCGTCGGGAAGCGGACCCGCCACTTCTCGTCGCCGAACCGGCGCGCATCCAGGAACACATGATCCTTGCCCGAGGCAAGCATCTGCCGCATGATCGCCTTCGCCACGATGTCGCGCGGGGCGAGGTCGGCCAGCTCGTGCTGTCCCTGCATGAACCGCTTGCCCGCGTGGTCCACCAGGAACGCGCCCTCGCCACGCACCGCCTCGGACACCAGCGGCTGCTGCCCTTTGGCGCTCTTGCCGAGCCAGAGCACGGTCGGGTGGAACTGGACGAACTCCAGGTCACGGACCTTCGCCCCGGCCCGCAAGGCGAGGGCCATCCCGTCACCGGTGGAGACGCTCGGGTTGGTCGTCGCGGCGTACAGCTGGCCCATCCCACCGGAGGCGAGGATGACCGCGCGGCTACGGATCGCGCCGACGCCGTCGAGTTGCCCCTCACCCATCACATGCAACGTCACCCCGACCACGGCTCCATCGGCCGAGGTCAGCAGGTCCAGCACCAGCGCGTGCTCGATGATCCGGATGTCGTGCGCCTGGGTCACCGCCGCGACCAGCGCTCGCTCGATCTCCGCCCCGGTGGCGTCACCGCCCGCGTGCGCGATCCGGTTGCGGTGGTGGCCGCCCTCGCGGGTCAGCGACAGGTCTCCGCCGGCCAGCTTGTCGAAGCGGGCGCCGAGCTCGATCAGCTCCCGCACCGCCTCCGGCCCCTCGGTCACCAGCGCCCGTACGGCGGCCGGGTCGCAAAGCCCGGCGCCGGCGACCAACGTGTCCTGCAGGTGATCCTCCGGCGAGTCGCCCGGGCCCAGCGCGGCGGCGATCCCGCCCTGCGCCCACTGGGTCGAACCCGAGACGACGACGTCCTTCGTCACCACCAGCACCGAGCCCAGCTCACGGGCCCGCAGAGCGGCCGTCAGCCCCGCGATGCCGGAGCCGATCACCACGACGTCGACGGTGTCGGTCCAGCCGGGTTCGGCCGCGGCCAACCGCTGAGGCACAGCAGGGGCAATCATCTCGTGACCGTATCAACCAGTTTCAGCGCAGAGTTATGGAGATGTTGTCGATGAGACGGGTGGTACCGACCACGGCGGCGATCAGCATTCGCGCCTCCCCCGGACCGATCACCGGGCCGAGGTCCGGCGCCCGCAGGGCCAGGTAGTCCACCTTCACCGACGGCACCGCCTCGAGCTCGGCGTGCGCCGTGGCCATCACGGCGTCCGGGCCGTTCATCCCGGCCTTCGCCCCGGCCGTCAGCGCCCGGTACAGCACCAGCGCCTCATCCCGTTCGGTCTCCGTCAGGTACCGGTTGCGCGACGACAGCGCCAACCCGTCCGCCTCCCGCACCGTCTGCACCGGTACGACGTCCAGGTCCATGTCCAGGTCGCACACCATCTCCCGGACCAGCGTCAGCTGCTGGTAGTCCTTCTCGCCGAACAACGCGAGGTCCGGCGCGGTCAGGTGCAGCATCTTTGCCACCACCGTCAGTACCCCGGCGAAGTGGCCGGGCCGGAAGGTGCCCTCCAGTTCGTCCGCCAGCGGTCCGGGATGCACGGTGATGGACGGCTCGTTCGGGTACAGCTCGTCCCGGGACGGGTTGAAGACCAGGTCCACGCCCTCGTTCTTGGCGATCGCCAGATCACTCGCCAGCGTCCGCGGGTACCGGTCGAAGTCCTCCGACGGCCCGAACTGCAGCGGGTTCACGAAGATCGTCAGTACCACGCTGCCGTCCGGACCGACCCGGTCCCGGGCCTCCGCCAGCAGCG
>JAWWOY010000718.1:0-4545 GCA_033851195.1 Kribbellaceae bacterium
CGGCACCAGCGGCGACAGCAGCAGCACCGGGCTGCCCGAGCGTCGTACCAGCTCGGTGATCCGCAACCACAACGCGTTGTACGCCGGCCAGTTGGGAGCCGCGGCCGGATCGGCGATTTCGATGCCGAGCACCCGGCCGTCGTCGTCGAGCAGCTCGTCCATGTCCATCACGACCAGGCCGGCCGATTGCAGCCGGACCAGCTCCGGGATCACTGTCGACTTGCCCGCGCCCGGCGCACCCGTCACCACGAACAACCTCGTCACTCCTCTATTTTCACTGACTGGCCCCGTGATGCTCGATCCGGGCGCGCGCCCCCTCGCCGGAGGTGATGAGTGAGCACACACTCAGTCGCATTGACCCTTCGGGAGGGTTACTTGACCTTCGAGTCGGTTGAAGGGTCAGGATCAGGGCATGGCAGACGAGTTGCTGACGATCAGCGCCTTCGGGCGGCTGGTGGGACTGACACCCAGCGCGCTCCGGTTCTATGACGACTGCGGCTTGTTGCGACCGGCCGAGGTCGACGAAGGGAACGGCTACCGGTACTACGCGCCGGAGCAGGAGCCGCGGGCCGCGCTGCTGCGGGACCTCCGCGAGATCGACCTCCCGTTGTCCGAGGTCCGCGTCGTCCTCGACAGTGGTCCGACCGAGGCTGCGCAGGTTGTCACCGCGCACCTGCGGACCGTCGAGGGCAAGGCCGACGCTGCTCGCCGAGCAGCGGCCCGGATCCTCAGCTCGCTGCCGGCCGTCCCCTACGAGTGCGGCGTCACCCTGGGCGGTCCGGAACTGGCCAGCGCCGTTCGTCAGGTCGCGGCCGCGGCTGCGACGACCGACGAGATCCCGGCTCTTGGGTGTGTGCTGCTGGAACTCGGCGAGGACGAGGTCACGTTGGTCGCCACGGACCGCTACCGGCTCTCGATCCGGAAGCTCCACTCGCACGGTTTCGCTGGGTACCCGCGCAATTTGTTGGTAAGGGCCGCTGAGCTGACTGCGCTGGCGCGCTGGGCCGCGGCCGCCGCTGAGGTACGGATCGAGACCGGCCCGACCGGTACGGCGCTGGTGCGGGACGGCGAAGCGCGGGATATCCCGGTGATGACGGAGGAGTTCCCGGCGTACCAATCGATCCTGGAAGGTCTGGCGCCGCCGGTCTGCCGGGTGGTTCTGGACCGGCTCAAGCTGGCAGAGCTGCTGACCGGTGGAACGGTTGCCCTCGACATCGAACCCGACAGCCTGACCGTGACGCCGCTCGACGGTGCAGCCGGCTCCGACAGTCCGGCCCAGCCCAAGGGTCCCGCGCAGCCCAAGGGTCCCGCGCAGCCCGAGGGTCCCGCGCAGCTCGAGGGTCCCGCGCAGCTCGGCGGACCGGGCCGGCTGGACGCGATCTGCTCGGGCTCGGCGATCCGCCTGGGCTTCGATGCCTTGCTGCTGGCCGCTGCGCTGACGGCGAGTGTCGGCCCGGACGTGTTGCTGGAGATCGCCGCGCCCGACCGCCCGGTCGTCGTACGGTCGGCCGATCAAGGCACCTTCACCACTCTGGTGATGCCCACCCGCCTCGACGGGTGAACCGGGGCGTTCCACGGCGCCGAACAAGCGTGCCGTTTTCGTATCGGTGATCGCCGATCTATCGGGGATCACCGATGCAGATTCTGGACCTTCCCGGCTCGTCAGGTGACGGCTCCGGATGCCAACCTGCTCGAAATTCGGGCAGCCGGCCGACCGGCGGCGGAGCGGAGATGTGCCCCGGGCCGGTCCATGGGAGTACCTTGTGGAGACCGGATGCAATGGCATCTCAGTGTGGAGTGCCCTGGACACGTCCGGTTCTGTGAGGCGATACCGGTGTCCTTCCCGGCAGTTGTGCAGTCCCTGACGTCCGAGTCGAGCCTGCGCACTCCGTCCGACGTCACGCTCGGCGTCGTCTTCGCCGAGCTGAGCGCGGCCCGGTCCGCGAACCAGGTTGACCGCGGTTCGCCGCGCTCCGTACCGTCCGCTGGTTCTCGCCGTGATCGACTGCTGATCAGCCTCGAAGCATGCGCCGCGGCCCTGGCCCAACGGAACCTGCCGATTCCACCGAGTATCCGCGACGAACTCCGCCTCCGCCGTCGCCTCTGGTCCGAACGCCGCTGACTCCCGTAGTTTCGACCCGGTGATCATCTGGGTGAACGGCACCTTCGGGGCAGGAAAGACCACTACGGCGACCCAGTTGGTCGAGTTGTCGCCGGACCTCAGGTTGTTCGATCCGGAGTGGGTCGGTTATCTGTTGTCGAACAACCTGGCGGATCACGAGTTCACCGACTTCCAGCAGTTGCCGCCGTGGCGCGTGCTGGTCCCGCCGGTTGCCGACGAGATTGCGCGGTTCACCGGCCAGCATCTGGTCGCCGTCCAGACTGTGTTGGTCGAGGACTACTGGCAGGAGATCGAGACAGGTCTGATCGGGCTGGGCCACGCGGTGTTGCATGTGGTGCTGGATGCCGACGAGGACACCTTGCACGCGCGGATCGATGCGGACGAGAACGGTGTCGACATTCGCAAGTGGCGACACGAGCATGTCGATCCCTACCTGGCCGCGCGTCCCTGGATGTTTGCCGCGGCTGACCTCGTCATCAACACCTCAGACACCGACGCCGAATCGGCCGCGGCAGAGATCCTGCAGCTTGCGCGTCAGGCGGAGAAGTCGATCTCGAAGGTGGGATAGTCCGGCTGTGGGCACGGCTGGCCGCGGTAGCCCAGCCGCTCGTAGAACGGCGCTGCCCGCTCGTGGTGCGCCTACCACTCCAGGTATCGCACCCGCTCAGCCGCCCACTCCGTAACCGCCTGCACCAGTGCTCGGCCGGCACCACTTCGACGCTGGTCCGGCCGTACGTACAAGTCGTGCAGCCGGCCATGGTGGCGGCGGCCCGGGCGTATGTGAGGCCCATAGTTCGAAGCCCTGCAGCATGGGCCAGAGATCTGCCCAGTCGGCGGGGGTCAGTTGTCGTACGGTCATGGCGGCCAGCCTTCCACCGCGGTCGTTGCCCAGTGCCCGCATTTCCCACTGATCAGACCTTCAGCGCGGCTTCCCGCAGCGCGGATAGCAGTTACATCACACCGCTGACTAGCCGGACGTCCAGCTAGGCAGTAGTCCCACCCCGCCATGCCGGAACCCGAAAGCCAAGGTGGGCAGGCCCCACCACCCGTCCGACCTCTGCCTAGCTGGGCGTCCGCAATGGCCAGTTCGCGGAGGCGAGCAGCAGGTCGCCGCCTGCTCAGTTATTACGATTTGAATCGCGATCTGCGAGTGCCTCCGGGACCTCGCTAAGGTCTTTGCGGATCGGCCTCCGCCGGCCGAACACGTCGTAGCTTTCGGGAGCTCCTTCATGCGCTTCGTCCGCATCCTTTTCGGCCTGCTGTTGGCCCTGGTAGGCCTGCTGGTCACGATCGTCGGTGCCGCTGCCGCCTTCTGGCTGGTCGGGCCCGACAACACCGTCGACACCGGCGATCAGCAGCTCGTCAGCAAGGGTCTCGCCGTGATGACCGCGCCGGACCTGCTGGACCGGCACGGCCCGACCCTGCATGTGACGGCGAAAGCCACCGACGGCCGGCAGCCGATCTTCGTAGGCGTCGGCAACGATCTGGACGTCGCGAGCTACCTCGGCACCTCCCAGCACACCAAGGTGGTCCGCCTGGCCGTGCCGGTGAAGCTGGACACCCAGGAGGTCAAGGGTGGGCTTGCCCCGCTCGCCGCGCCGGCCGGGCTCGATTGGTGGGTCGCCAAGGCCAGTGGGAACGGCAGCGAGTCGATCAACTGGCCGATCGCCGACGGCCGGTACGACGTGGTGGTGATGAACGCAGACGGCAAGCCCGGAACGGATGCGAAGGTGAACCTGGGCGTCGAGCTGGACGGCGCCTTCGTGACCAGCCTGCTGGTGCTTGGCGTTGGCCTGGTCCTGCTGGTGGTCGGGCTACTGCTGATGTTCCTCCGCCGCCGTCGTCCTGATTCTCCCGAGCCGGTCGCCTCTTACGGGCCGGCCGCGCAGTACGCACCGCCGGCGTACCAGGGACAGGGACCGGGTCAAGGACAGGGACCGGGGCCAGGGCAGCGACCGGGTCCTGGGCAAGGAGCGGGTCAATGGCAAGGGCAGGGACAGGGGGCCGGTCCGGTACGCCGTGTGGCGATCGTGGCGGCGGCTGCCTCGGTACTGCTGGCCACGACTGGTTGCGTCGCCGTTCCTGTGCGGAACACGAGCCAATCGCTGAGCCGCCCGGCGGTGACCATCGCGGATGGCCAGGCCGTGGTCAAGAGGTACAACGAGATCAACAACAAGGCGAACCAGGCTCGCGACGAGAAGCTGTCCGAGACGATCGAGGGTGACCCGGTGCTGGGCCTGACCCGGGCCGGCTTCAAGATCGGCCGCGCGACCGATTCGGCCGGCAAGGACAAGGTCAAGCCGTTCACGTATACCAAGCCGGAGATCGGTGCTCCGCAGTTCAGCGCCTACCCGATGCGGTTCGTGGTCGCCTCGGATGTTTCCACGGACAAGAGCTACCGTCAGCTCGGCGTTTGGGAACGG
>JAWWOY010000751.1:0-7155 GCA_033851195.1 Kribbellaceae bacterium
GAGTGTTGTGGCTGGGGGAGAGCTTCTCGCAGGCATGGCCGGTGCTGCGATCACGCTGGACATCAGCTTGCTGGCTGACATCGTCGCCGCTCGTCGGTGGCGTCAGGTGGGCCGGGTGAAGTCGCGACGCGGCCGCTCGTCCCATGTGCCTGCGCTGGTTCACCGAGAGTTGCTGCGGGTGCTGCGGTGGCCACGGCGGCTCGTGATCGGGCTTGCCCTGCTTGTGGTTCCTTACGCCGTCGCCGGGACCGGGTACGACGTACTGGTGCCGATAGTGGCCGGGTTTGCCTGCTTTGCAGCGATCCGGCCGTTGATGGATGGGCTGCGGGCGGTCAGCCGTTCGCCGGGACTGGTGCGATCGCTTGGGATGGACCTGCGGGACTTGCGGGTGGCGATGTCAGTCGTACCGGGTGGCTTTGCAGTGCTGTGGTCTGCGCTGGCTTCGCCTGCACTGGGCCATCCGTCGGTGGCGTTTGCAGTTGCGGCCGGGGCGCTGTCGGGCGTTGTCCGGCAGGCCTCGGCCAAGCCGCCGTCGTACAACGGTCCGCTGGTGTCTATGCCGATGGGCGCCGTGCCGCCAGGGCTGTTCTCCCAGCCATTGCGCGGCTTCGACCTCTTGCTGCTGTGCCTGGCGCCTGTTCTGCTAGGCCTCAGCTCGATGTGGGTTGTCATAGTGCCCTCGGTCGTCTGCATGTTCGTGTTCGCGGTCAAGCCGGGAGCCATGTCCCAAGCGCAGCGTGCCCAGGCCCCGAAGTAACCCATGGGCCGGTGCTATCGCCCTCCTGACAGTGGAGCCGATGTCAGGTGGAGTCGATCATCCGGCGAAGCCGAGGTCGCGGCGGAACGCGGCGAGCATCGCAGTGCGGTCGCCGCCGGCGCTGGGCAGCAGTCGCTCGCCGCTCTCGACCTGCTGGCGATCCGCAGCACATCCATCATCGCCTCCGCCGCCACCGACACCCTTGTGTCGATCCACCGCCCTCGGCCACGACCAGGGAGGATTGCCTTCCCGAATCGGCCGGGAATCCTCCCGGGTCCCACCACGCAACCCTTCCCCCAGCCGTCTTGAGCGAACCCGGGAGGATAGCCCTCCCGAGTCGGCCCGGAATCCTCCCAAATCCCGCGACGCAATCCTCCCCAAAGATCTCGCCGGTGCGGCCGAGTGGACCGGCCGGGCTGTGCGCCCTGAGTATCGGCTCAGCTATCCACAGGTTCAGAAACAGTCGCGCGGGTTGACGGGAAAACGCGGATCTTCTCTGGCATGAAGGCGCCGGCCAGGCCAGAGACAGGACCGGGTGCCGTAACGAAAGGTGGTGGTGGATCGCTGGAGATGACAGGAGAGGCAGGGGCGTTGCCGGCGGAGTTGGCCGGGCGATTCGTGGCTTTGCGAGGGCGGCAGGCGGGAGCCTTCAGCCGGGCCCAGGCCAACGCGCACGGGATTTCCGCCCAGGCTGCCGGTGCTGCCTGCCCCTTGTCTCGGGCTCGGCGGCGATCAACTCGAGGCCCCGGGGATTGAGCGCCGGTGACCTGCGGGATGACCGTGCCAGCCGCCGCCGGCATCCTTGGGTACGGACTATTTCGGTGGGTGGGGTGCTTCGGCGCGACAGGGTTCTGCCAAGGCCCCCGGTTCGTGATGATCGATCTGATAAGTGCACTCGTCGCACGGTTCGTGCCAGCCGAGATCGACCTCGCCGGCCGGATGGCCGCCCCAGTCGTGATGGCAGATCGGGCACGTTCCGTAGACAAGATGCTGATGGGAACGCCGCCAGCGTTTCCGCAGCGCGAGGCGCGGTACGGAGATGGCCAGCCAAGCCTCGTCGGTTGTTGCGCCGGCTACTCGCGCATCGAAATGCAGGAGGGCGTCATCGAGACCTACCGCGCGACTTCCGAGGTTCGCGCGGTTCTCGATGTCGGGTTGATTCCCGGAGGCCGCGCGATTCTCGAGGATGAGGACCGCCTCGCCCCAGTCGGAGACGTCGTACGCGGTGGACTGGTCGCTGCTCCACCGGGCCTCGACGCGGTAGCGGCCGTCGTGCGACCAGGGCGTGACCTCGGTGGTGACGACAGTTCCGGCTGCGGTGGCCCGGTCGCCGAGCATGGCGGCCAAGGCCTCGCCGCTGGTGCGGTCGCCCCAGACACTGGATTTCTGATCGGTCACGTACCGACCATAGGTGCATCCGGGCGAGATGGTGACCCTCACCGCCCTGCGGATCCTCCGAGCCGCAGGGCGGTGAGGGCGGTCTGGCTAGGGAAAGTTGACGACGTTCGCGACGTTGGTGCTGGAGTTGGACGGGCCGCCGGTGTTGTTGATGACGTGACCGATGGTGCCGGTACCTCCGAGCGAGACCGTGACCATGTTGTGGAACTTCACCCCGGTCTTGTTCGGCACCTCGAAGGCACGGTCAGCGACCACGCTGCTGTTGGCGCTGAAGTAGCAGTAGCTACCCAGCCCCCACGCCTCGTGAGTGTTGACCGAGTCCGCCACCTTGTACGCCGCGTAACCGCGGGTGGCGCCGTTCATCCAGGCGGCCTGGTTCGGCGGGTCGTACGGCATCTCGTTCTGGTAGAAGTACGTCCGGCCACCGTTGCCGTTCCAGGTGGTCTGGTACTGCTGATAATGCTCGACGAAGAGCCCGTACGCCGTAACGTCGTTGCCGTTGACAACCAGTCCTCTGGCTGCGGTGTTCGAGTTCCAGCCGACACCGTAGCTGTGGTCGCCGCGCCAGAGCCAGGCGTGGTCGATGATCACGTTGTTGCTGTTGATCCGCAGCGTCTCCGTCGCCTTGCCGACTGCTGCACCGCCGATGCGGAAGTACACGTCGTGCAGAGAGGTCGGGTTCGCGGCGTGGCCGGCCGAAGAACCGGACGGGCCGACCTCCATCAGCAGCGCGGAGTTGGTCGCGCCGGCGTCGATCAGCAGCCCGGCGATCTTCACGCCGTCCACGTCGGCGACCGACATCGACGTGACACCGTTCTCGGGCATCAAGGTGGCTAGACCGAGACCCAGTACGACGGTGTTCGCACGGGTCACCCGGATGGTGTCACTGAGCCGGTAGACACCTGGGGTGAAGAGCAGGTCCTTTCCGGCGGCCAGTTGTGCGTTGATGGTCGCGGCCGTGGCGCCGGGCTTCACGATGTAGAACTGGCTGATCGGCAGCGACGAGCCCGCCGGTGCGCCGTTCGTCCAGGTCGGGCCGGCGGAGTTGGTCCGCAGGGCCGGGACGAAGACCTGGTAGTTGCCAGCCGCATCGATGTAGAGGTACGGCTTCTCCCGGATCACCGGCGTCTGTGCGACCCGGGTGTAGGGCGGGTTCGGGAAGTTGCCGGCCGGCGCGTTCAGCGAGCCGACGAAGACCATGTTCCAGTTCTGACCGGTCCAGCTGCCCCAGTTGGTGTTCCGCGAGAGCCATTGCTGCTGGCTGCCGGAGCGCACCTGGCCGTCGACCGTGGTGTCCGCCATGAAGCCGCCGCTCGCCCAGCCGCCGTCGTCCAGCGCGATGTTGCCGCGGACATGCATCCGCCGGTACGACGAAGCCTGCGAGACGGCCCACCGGTCGGTGCCGCCGGTCGGGTTGACCGAAAGGCCTTCGGCGCCACGCCAGAAGTTCTGGGTCGCGTTCTGCGGCGGGAACCAGTCGGCCTCGACGTGCACCGCACCGTTGATGGTGACGCTGTCCGGGCTCAGCCCGAGGCCGGCCACCTGGGTGTAGAAGCCGACGTTCGCGTCGACGTTGTAGCTGCCCGGCTTGAACAGCAGCGCGAACCGGTTCTCGCCGAACTGGTTCTTCTCCTGCTGGCTGAAGACCGAGCTCAACTTGTTCTGGATGGTGCTGCTCGACATCGACGGGTCGAAGATCGAGACGTTCGGCCCGAGGTCGGGCTGTCCGGTCGGCGGATCGGTCGGGGGCGTGTCATTCACGGGCGTGATCCTGAAGGACTGGGCAGCGGTGCCGTTACAGGTGTACTGCTGGAGCTGTACGCCGTCCGCGGTGGAGGCGCCAGGCACGTCCAGGCACTTGTTGCTGTTGCGGTTGACGAAGTGATAGGCGCCGTCGGCCTCCTCGACCGGCAGCCACTGCTGGTTGTTCCCGTTGCCGTAGCTCCAGAGCTGGATCAGCCCGCCGTCCGCGGTGGACACGTTCGTGACGTCCAGGACCTGCGCCGCGTTGCCCCGGGCATTCACCCGGACATAGCCGCCGCTGGTCGGCTGGAACTGCCACTGCTGCGCGGCGGTGTTGTTGCAGGCCGTCTGTTGCACGGCTGTGCCGTTGGCGGTGGCTGCGGCCCGTGCGTCCACGCACTTGCCACTGTTCTTGCTCACTACGGTGTTCCAGCCGGTCGGCGAAATCGCCGCGCTCGCGTCAGGCGACGCGACCACGGTCAACGCCGTCGCGGTGACGGCAGCGACCACAGCCGCGGCGATGCACGCGAACCGGCGTCTGCGATGGGGTGGGGTACGGAGTGGGGCGACTCCTGGAGTCATCTGACTCTCCTCTGAGCTGTGCGATGGGGCGGGCACGTCATCGCTGGTGCGCAGGGGAGAGCGGCCCCGCACCGTACGGCTTGCGCCGCCGGCAGGGGGCGGGCGACGCCATCGCTGCGGGAGACGCATGCGACGACGGCTCTAAGGAAAGCTAACTTCCTAACTTAATTCAAGAGGCAGATTAAGTATTTCTAGTGCTCTCGGGATCCGCGGGGTCCGCCGGGGCGGCCGAGGTCCCGGGATCGGGCTCGGCCGGTGGCGCTGGGGCGGTCGGGTCGGCGACAGCCGCGCCTTTGGGCAGCGCGGCCATGATTGCGTTGAATCGGCGGACGTAGTCGGCGTACCGACCGGCCTCGGTGTTGATCAGCCCTTGGACCCGGTTCGCCAGATCCGCGTACCGCTGGGCCTCGGCCTTCTCGAACTTCCTCAGCTCGGCGAGCACCTCGTCAGCGTTTGCCATGTCATCTCCATCAGGTCCGGCCTTCAGTACGGCGGCTAGGTCGGTGCGGAACTTGTTCATCGGGCAACGGCCCGGGTCGCTCTTGCGGGTGGTGTGCTCACGATGCGCGATCACGGCCAACGGGGACCAGCCGTGGAAGTCGCAGACCGCGGCGGTGTACAGCAGCGCCGTACGGTAGGCCTGCGCGGACATCGGCTGACTGCCGGAGTACCGGATCTCGTTGCCGTAGTAGTGCGGGTTGCCGTTGATGCTGTCGGACCCGGGCTTCAGCTCGACCGTGTAGCCCTGGTAATCCTCGGCAATCACGTGGTTCATCGTCGTCTGTGACCCCGAGCCGGCATGGTTGGCGCGGCCCACTGCCCCGAGGTGCAGGTCGCCGTCCATGTCGGTGGAGACGTTGCACAGCGGCCCTGGGATGCCATCCTCGGGCCGGCCCCGCACAAAGAGGAAGTTCAGGTAGTCATCGCTCTGAGCGTCGCTGCCGGTGTGGTGCAGGATGACGCCGTGCGCATCGGTGATCCCGCCTGGCCGCCCTCGGGTACGCCATCCGGGATATTCCCGGAACTGGACCTTCCACTTCCGCAACGCGGCCAGGGTCTGGTCGGGCGTCATCGGTTTGGCCAAGGCAACTCCTCACGTCGTCACGCAGCAGAGATGTCCCTTCACCCTCGGTGATGTCCGCCTTCGGCCCTCGGTAAACCTCATCACGGGATTAAAAGGCCGCCGCCCTTCTTCCAGGGGGTTGGCGGCCCGCCCGCGACCGCAGCTCACATCTCAGCCCTTGATGTGGTCGACAAGCGTCGCCGGATCTGAGCAGTCCAGACCTTGGATGATGCCGGTGGTTGCCCCCCGCGAGGACAAGGGGCCGAGTCCGCCTTCAGGCGCGAGTGCTGCCCTTGCCTGCCGACCCCTTGCTCGTCGCCGCCTCGCCTTGATCCAGAGCCCTGCGACGTTCCAGCTGAGCAAGCCGCCGATGGCCGAGCAGGTGACGCTGAGGCCGATCGCTGCGAACAGGTTGATGAGGGTCTCGTTCATGATGTCTTCCCCTTCAGTCGGTCGTGCAGGCAGCACAGAGGGTTGCCGACCTGGTGGGGCAGGTTGACCGGGATGCTGAACGCGCAGCAGGTCTTGATGCCGCTGGGGGTGGTGATGGTCTCGTGTGGTACCACACTGATCAGAGTAGCGATCGGTTCAGCGTTCCCATTTTGGCCAGATCATGGGTGACGCCGCGGCCGTCGATGCCACCCATGCCCCCGTGCGCCGTGGGCGGTGCTGATCCGGGCCTAACGGCTGCTGTACGCACCGCTGCGGGTCGTTGGCGGGACAACGCAGCATAGGGGACACACACACGACGCGGAACCGCCCTCAGTATTCCGGGAGTCCTGGCGTCAGAGTGTCTGGTGATCGGCTGTGTGGTTGGTCAGTGCCGGCAGTAGCTGATCGCCGACGCGGATGATTTCATCTCGGTAAGGGGTGTCGGAGAGGACGAAGTGGGTGATGCCCAGGTCCTGGTACTTGCGGAGTGCTTTCGCCACATCTTCCGCGGATCCGACGAGCCAGGTGGTGCCGGCGCCGCCGCCGCCGTACTTGCCGGGGGCGGTATAGAGGTTGTCATCCAGGATGTCGCCTCGGTCGGCAAGGTCGAGGAGGCGTTGCTGTCCCACTGCCTTGAACTGCCGTTGGGCCCAGGCCGTGGTGCCTTGAGCCTCGGCCATCTTCGCCACCTTCGCCTCAGCGTCGACCCACGCCTGCTCGGTGGTGTCGCGGACCAGGGTGGTGATCCGCAGCCCGAACTCAAGTGGCGGGTGCTCACGACCCAGCTCGGATTCCAGACCCTTGAGCCGGTCGATCCGCTCAGCGACACCGTCGAGCGGCTCTCCCCAGAAGAGCTGGACGTCGGCGTCGGTGGCCGAGACCCGCTCCGCTGCGGCGGACGCGCCGCCGAAGTAGAGCCGTGGGTGTGGTCTGCCCTCACGCACGACCGGGCGGGTGGCGACGGTGGATCCCTTGACGGAGAAGTACTCGCCGGTGAAGGTGACGCTCTCCTCGGTCCAGAGTCGGCGCACCAGTTGGAGGAACTCCTTGGTCCGGGCGTACCGCTGGGCCTGGTCGCCCTCGGTGTCGCCGTACGCCGCCAGGTTGTCCTGGCCGGAGACGATGTTGATCAGCAGCCGGCCGTCGGAAAGCTGGTCGAGGGTGGACGACGCCGACGCGA
>JAWWOY010000755.1:0-3206 GCA_033851195.1 Kribbellaceae bacterium
TCCCGGTCGCTCGAGACGACCACCACCGGGCGGCCCGGCGGTTCGGCCCGGACCAGTTGCCGGATCACCTCATCGGCGATCACCCCCGCGGGGCTGAAGCGGACCCGCACTCCCCGCGGCGAGTTCAGCCGGACCGGGCCGGACAGCTCGGCCCCGTCGAACACGACGGTGACCTCGATCCTGCGCTGCGCTACCAACGCACCCAGCGCGGTGACGAGCCGTTGCCGCTGCGAGTGCAACGGCGAGTTCGGCCAGGCCGTCTTGGTGACGTTGTAGCCGTCGACGATCAGATGCACCTGCGGCAGCGCCAGGAGCTCGTCGAGCAGCGCCGGGTCGTCGTCCGGCGCCGACCGCCCGACCGGTGCCGCGGCCGGCGCCACTCCGGCGACGGTGTCCGCCGGACGGATCTCTCCCCCGGGTGGCAGGGCGAGTTCGCGACGGAGCCCTCCCGCCGCCTCGATGACGGTGTCGAGCAGCAGCCGGGTCCGGACCGAGGCCAGTTCGCGTTCCTGACCCGCCGTACGCCGTGCGGCGTGCTCGGCAGCCTCCAGTTCGGTGATGCGGGCCCGGAGCTTGCGCAGCTCACGATCCACGTCGGCGCGAGCCGCGCTGACCCGTTCATCCGCGCTGCCGGCTTCGGCCGTGCGCACTTCCAGGTCTGCCTGCAGGCCGCTGATCCGTTGCCTTGCCTCGTTCAGCTTGCGTCGCAGGGTGACGTTCTCGGCCTTCAGGTCGGCGATCTGCTCGCGCAACCGTTCGCGCACCTGACGGGTCTCGGTCCGGGCCTGGTCCAGCTGCTCGGCCAGCCTGCGGATCGCGTCGTCGTCCGTGTGCGGCGCCTCCGGGACCACCCGGGCCGCGTCCGCGACCCGTTGCTCCCAGCCGTCCGGGCGGAGCAGGTAGGCGAGGGCAGCCACCTCGGTCGGCTCCGCGGCCGGCACCGGGACGCCGTCGGCGACGGCATCACCGAGCTCGGGGTGCTCCCGGCGTACCTCGAAGGCGACCAGCCGGCGGAAGTGCTCGTCGGTCTCCAGGATCGGGCCCAGTACGGACGCCGACAGCTTGGCGCGCTTGCCGGGGGCGAAGCTGGCGAACCGCCGCAACGGGGCCGGGACGTCGGTCGTGGGCAACTGCCCGAGGGCTTGCGCGGCAAGGTTCAGCACCCGTTGCCGGACCGGTTCGGGCAGCGTGGTGGCGGCGGAGCCTGCGGCGGTGCCTGCCTCAGTCACCGGTCCGCAGTCCGGCCGGAACGGTGATCGGGCCGAGCCCATGACGCAGACCACATCCGCTGGGCGCGAGGGCCCTGCTGACGGTGATCGCTTGTATACCCATCATCCCAGCCTAGTCCTTCCGGGCGCGTGTCACCTCGGGAATTGTCGGAAGGCCCACCTAGCGTCGGGGGCATGAGCAGTCCTCTGTCGGATCCCGCCGTCACCCGGTCGCCGGAACCGGCCATGCCGATGATGCCGATCATGCCGATCCGTGGCGTACAGCCGAGTTTCGACGATCTGGGCACGCCGCTGCGCGACGTGACGTTCTGTGTGGTCGACCTGGAGACCACCGGCGGCGCGCCGGGGTCGTCCGGCATCACTGAGATCGGCGCGGTCAAGGTGCGTGCTGGCGAGCTGCTGGGCGAATTCCAGAGCTTGGTGAACCCGGCCGAGCCGATCCCGCCCTTCATCGCCGTGCTGACCGGCATCACCGACCTGATGGTTGCCTCGTCACCCCGGATCGGCTCCGTACTGCCCGCCTTCCTCGAGTTCGCCCGCGGTTGCGTGCTGGTCGCGCACAACGCACCGTTCGACATCGGCTTCCTCAAGCACGACAGCCAGGTGCACGGGTACGACTGGCCCGACTTCGCCGTGGTGGATACCGCCCTGCTGGCCCGCCGGGTGCTGACCCCCGACGACGCCCCGAACTGCAAGCTCGGCACCCTGGCGAAGGTGTTCCGCGCCACCACCACGCCGAACCACCGCGCCCTGTCCGACGCCCGCGCCACCGTCGACGTACTGCACGGGTTGTTCGAGCGAGTGGGGTCGCTCGGGGTGCAGACCCTGGAGGACCTGCACACGTTCTCGTCCCGGGTCGCGCCGGCCGTGCGGGCCAAGCGGCACCTGTCCGAATCGTTGCCACACGCGCCCGGCGTCTACCTGTTCACCGACGACCGCGGTGAGGTGCTGTACGTCGGCAAGTCGAAGGATCTGCGCACCCGGGTCCGGTCGTACTTCACCGCCTCCGAGACACGGACCAGGATCGGCGAGATGATCGGCATCGCGTCCGGCGTGCGCGGCATCGAGTGCGGTACGGCGCTGGAGGCCGAGGTGCGGGAACTGCGGCTGATCGGCGAGCACAAACCGCGCTACAACCGCCGGTCCAAGTTCCCCGAACGGCAGCAATGGCTGAAGGTGACGGTCGAGCCGTTCCCCCGGCTGTCGCTGGTGAAGCAGGTGCGCGACGACGGTGCGGGCTATCTGGGCCCCTTCAGCTCGCGGAAGACCGCGGAGCGGGCGATGGCCGCGCTGCACGAGGCGTTTCCGATCCGGCAATGCACCGCCCGGATGTCCCGCAGCCCGAAGGGAAGTCCGTGCGTGCTGGCCGAGATGGGCCGATGCGTCGCGCCTTGCGACGGCCGGATCGACGTCGCGGCGTACGGCGAGTTCGTCGCCGCCTTGCAGGCCGCCCTCACCGTCGACCCGACACCGGTGGTCCAGGCGCTGACCAACCGGATCGACCTGCTGTCGGCGGTCGAGCGCTTCGAGGACGCGGCGGTGCACCGCGATCGGCTCGGCGCCTTCGTCCGCAGCAGCGCCCGGATGCAGCGGCTGGCCGCCGTCACCAGCTGCGCCGAGATTTGTGCCGCCAAGCGGACCGAGGACGGCGGCTGGGAGTTGCACGTGATCCGGCACGGCCGGCTCGCGGCCGCCGGGATCAGCCAGCGCGGCACCGACCCGCGGAAGTATCTGGAGCTGCTGCGCGCCTCGGCGGAGACGGTGCTGCCGGGCATCGGCCCCGTCGCCACCGCGTCTCCCGAGGAGATCGAGATCGTGCTGCGCTGGCTCGACTCCCCCGGCATCCGGCTGGTCGAGATGGACGGCACCTGGACCTGCCCGGTCAGCGGCGCCGGCCGGCACCTGGGCCGGCTGGACAACGCCCGCTCCAACGAAGAGCACCACGCCCCCGGCGAGAGGCGGCGCCGGATGCGCCCG
>JAWWOY010000781.1:0-8215 GCA_033851195.1 Kribbellaceae bacterium
CGTCCGACCCGGAATGGGCCGAGCGGATTGCTCGCCATCGGGCCCGGCGACCGGCCGGCTGGGGACTCGCGGAGACGATCGACCTGGTTCCGTTGCTCGAGGCATCGGGTCCGCCGTTGCTGGTGGACTGCTTGACACTGTGGCTCTCCCGGACCATGGATGCCTGCGAGGTCTGGGAGCACCCAGCCCGGGCCACCGAGGTGGAGAAGCGGATCGAGGAGCTCGCCGCGGCCTGGTCCCGAACCACCCGGGTAGTGGTTGCCGTCAGCAATGAGGTCGGCTCCGGGGTGGTCCCGGCCAGCGCCTCGGTCCGGCTGTTCCGAGACCTGATGGGCCGGGTCAACACCACCATCGCGCACCGCTCCGACGCGGTCCTCTGGTGTATGGCCGGCCGGGTGACGGCGCTGTGACGAAGCCCGGACTTCCAGCACTCACCAACGACGCCCGGGCGGCTCATGGCCAGCGTGCGCACTCGGGAGCCGGCACGACCGCGCGGCGTCAGCGGTGCTTGGTGAGTGACGCACGTCCGCAGGCTGGCGGCACTGGTGAGTGACGCGGTGAAGCTGGCGGTGGGCACCCTGTCGGTCCTGCCTGCACCGATGCCTCGCAGGGTCGATCGGGTGGTGGCCGGGCGGGCGATGCTGTTCGCCCCACTGGTCGGGCTGCTGCTCGGCGGAATTGCAGCGGCTGTTGTCGCAGGACTCCACGCGTTGAGGCCGGATGCGCCGCTGCTGGCCTCAGTACTGGGTGTGGTGGTACTGCTGGCCTTGTCCGGCGCGCTGCATCTGGACGGGCTGGCGGATACCGCGGACGGGCTCGGCAGTAGGCGCGACCGCGAAACGATGCTGGCGATCATGAAGCAGGGAGACATCGGCCCCTTCGGGGTGGCCTCGATCGTCGCAGTGTTGCTAGTCGACGTGGCCGCGCTGACCGCATGCGTCCAAGCCGGCATCGGCTGGCAGGCGCTGGTCATCGCCAGTACGACGAGCCGCCTGACGTTGCCGTGGTCCTGCCGAACCGGCGTGCCTTCGGCCCGGCCCGACGGGCTCGGCGCGATGGTCGCAGCCACTGTCCGGCCGATTGCCGCAATGCTGGCCACGGTCGTCATCTTCGGAGGCGCGGTCGGGCTCAACTGGTTCGCAGACCGAAGCGCGGCGATCGGTGCGGGCGCGGCCGTAGTGGTCTCGGTGGCGATCGGGCTGGCGGTGGTCCGACGTGCGCGCAAGGCCTTCGGCGGCATCACCGGTGATGTGCTCGGCGCCGGGGTCGAACTCGGCCTCGCCGGTGCTTTCCTGACCCTCGCGCTCATGGTCTGAGGCACGCCGGGTCCCAGTGGCCCTCACGGGACACTCTAAGGACCTGGCACATCGGTGCATTAGTGTCCTTCCGACGTGTTGGCGCACAGCACTACGCGTAGCGAGGACAAATGCTGATCAGGCTGAGGACCGAGACATGCATTTTCGCGGGTGACCCGCCAGTATCCGTTATCTTTATGTAATGAATTCAACCCGTCCAGCGCCTGGCTCGCAGGCTTCGCTCCGCGAAGCCAACCGCGAGCGCGTCCTGAGGGTTGTCCGGCAGCACGGTCCGCTGACGCAGGTAGAGATCGCGGCCGCCTCCGGTCTGTCCGCCGCCACCGTCTCCAACGTGGTCCGCGAGCTCGACCGGGTCGGTGCGGTCGGCCTGTCGCGCAGCATCCGCAACGGCCGCCGCGCCGTCCTGGTGTCACTGGCCTCGGGCGGCGGCCTGCTGGCCGGGGTGGCCTTCGGCGAGCGCGACGTCCGGGTGGCGATCGCCTCCGAGAGCCGCCAGGTTCTCGCCCAGCAACTGATGCCGCTGCAGGCGGACCATGTCGCCGACGACGGGATGGAACGCGCCGCGCGCCTGCTCGCCGACCTGGCCGAGACCGTCGGCGCCGACGTCGAGGACATCAGCGCCATCGGCTTCGGCCTGCCCGCCCCGGTCGACTCGGTGAGCGGCCAGGCCGGCTCGGACGCCGTCCTTCCCGGCTGGCGGGGGGTGAACGTGGCCGCGGCGATGGCCGGTTACCTCCGTGCCCCCGTCGCGCTGGACAACACCGCCAACCTCGCCGCCCTGGGCGAACTCCGGGGCGGCGCGCTGCGCGGCGTCCAGCACGGCTGCTACATCAAGTTCTCGTACGGCGTCGGGGCCGGGATCGTGCTCGGCGGTGAGGTTTTCCGCGGCTCGGCCGGGACGGCGGGCGAGATCGGCCACCTGACCATCGACGAGAACGGGCCGATCTGCCGATGTGGCAACCGGGGCTGCCTGGACACCTTCGTCGGCTCGCGCGCCCTGCTCAGCTCGCTCGCCGCCTCGCACGGACCACTGCGGCTGCGGGACGTGGTCACCCGGGCGCTCGCCGGCGACCTGGGGTGCCGCCGGGTGATCGAGGACGCCGGCCGTCGGGTCGGCGTTGCCGTGGCCGGGCTGGTCAACCTGTTCAACCCTGAGGTTATTGTGGTCGGAGGCCGGATGGCCGAAGCCGGCGAACTGATCATGGTGCCGCTGCGGGAGGCGCTGGATCGCTGCGCGATCCCGAGCGCTGCCGCGACGGTGGAGTTACGGCCGGCTGAACTCGGTGACGAGGCGGACATCCTGGGCGCCATCACGCTGGCGTCTGCGCTCAGTCAGCTGGCAACGACGGCGGGCGTGACAAACACGTAACCAGCTAATGTCTATTTCTTGAATTCAAGCCTTGACGTCAAGGGTGGTTGTCGCCTTGACTCTGCTAAGGCCTACTCGGGCCCTCACGTCAAGGAGCGCACCATGTCAGCATCACCAACCCGTCTGATCGGCGTCGGCATCGCCGTCTCGGCCCTTGCCCTTTCCCTGGCGGCCTGCGGGTCGGGAAATTCTGGTTCTTCCACCGCCAGTTCGGGTAAGAAGGTCGCGCTGCTGCTGCCCGAGTCGAAGACGACCCGCTACGAGAGCCTGGACCGGCCGCTGTTCACGGCGGCGCTGAAGACGGACTGCGCCGATTGCCAGCTGATCTACAGCAACGCCGACCAGGACGCTGCGAAGCAGCAGCAGCAGGCCGAGGCCGCCCTCACCCAGGGCGCGAACGTGCTGGTCCTCGACCCCGTGGATGGCAAGGCAGCCGCTGCGATCGTCGCCTCGGCCAAGGCACAGAACGTTCCCGTGGTCGCCTACGACCGGGCCATCGACGGCGCCAACTACTACGTCTCGTTCGACAACGAGACGGTCGGCAAGCTGCAGGCGACGACTCTGGTCGACATCTTGAAGAAGGCCGGCAAGACCTCCGGCAACCTCGCCATGATCAACGGCTCCCCGACCGACCCGAACGCCGCCCAGTTCAAGAAGGGCGCGCACAGCGTGCTCGACACCAGCGGCTTCAAGGTCGCCGCCGAGTTCGACACGCCGGACTGGAGCCCGGACAAGGCGCAGGCCTGGATGGAAGGCCAGCTGAGCGCGATCAAGTCCGGCCTGGTCGGCGTCTACGCCGCCAACGACGGCACTGCCGGTGGCGCCATCGCCGCCCTGAAGGGTGGTGGCGTCAAGCCGCTGCCGCCGGTCACCGGTCAGGACTCCGAGCTCGCCGCGATCCAGCGGATCGTCTCCGGTGACCAGGCGATGACCATCTACAAGGCCGTCAAGCCGCAGGCCGAGGCCGCTGCCAAGGGCGCGGTCGCACTCGCCAACGGCGGCAAGCCCGAGTCCACCTCGATCGCGAACGGCGTACCTTCGACCATCCTCGCCCCGGTCGCGGTCACCAAGACGAACATCATGGACACTGTCGTGAAGGACGGTATCTACAAGGTGACGGACATCTGCACGGCCTCCTTCCAGGCCGCTTGCGCCGCCGCCGGCCTGAAGTAAGTCACAGGAGGCTGATCGGTACATGACTGTCACTTCCACCCCCACACCTGTCACAGCCGGTACGGTGCTGTCGCTGCGGGGCGTCTCCAAGCGGTTCGGCGCGGTCCAGGCGTTGAAGAACATCGAACTGGACGTCCGGGCCGGCGAGGTGCTCGCCCTGGTCGGCGACAACGGCGCCGGCAAGTCGACCCTGGTCAAGACGATCGCCGGGGTCTACACCAGTGACGACGGCACCATGGTCTTCGACGGGTCCGAGGTGAAGGTCGCCAGTCCGGCCGAGGCTCAGCAGCTCGGCATCGCCACCGTCTTCCAGGACCTGGCCCTGTGTGACAACCTCGACGTCGTCGCGAACCTCTACCTCGGCCGCGAGCTGCGCCGGGGCAAGGTTCTCGACGAGGTCGAGATGGAACGGAACTCGTGGGAGCTGCTCCGGCAGCTGTCCGCGAAGATCCCGTCGGTCCGGATCCCGGTGGCCAGTCTCTCGGGCGGCCAGCGGCAGACGGTCGCGATCGCCCGGTCACTGCTCGGCCAGCCCAAGGTGGTGATGCTGGACGAGCCCACCGCCGCCTTGGGCGTGGCCCAGACCGCCGAGGTGCTCAACCTGGTCGAACGGCTCCGCGAGCGCGGCCTCGCCGTCATCCTGATCAGTCACAACATGGCCGACGTGATGGCAGTCGCGGACCGGGTCGCCGTCCTCCGGCTCGGTCGCAACAACGGCGTCTTCGTGGTCAGCGACACGAATACCCAGGACATCATCGCCGCCATCACCGGCGCGACGGACAACGCAGTGTCGGAGCGCGCGGCGCGCCGGACACGGGAGGAAGGCCCCGCATCATGACCACTCCGGTCGACAAATCACCGGCTGAGGTGATCGTGCAGGACGAGGCCGCCATCCCGGCGGACCTGCGGGACGAGCGACTGATCGCCAGCAGCGGGGTCAGCGGTGCCATCTCCGCCTTCACCGCCCGGCTCCGCTCCGGCGACCTCGGGTCGGTACCGGTGGTGGTCGGCCTGATCATCATCTGGGCCGTCTTCCAGATCGCGAACAGCTCGTTCCTGTCCAGCCGCAACCTGGTCAACCTGACGCTGCAGACCACCTCGGTCGGCGTCATCGCCATCGGCATCGTGCTGGTCCTGCTGCTGGGTGAGATCGACCTGTCGGTCGGCTCGGTCAGCGGTCTGTCCGCTTCGGTCCTGGGTATCACGTTCGTCAACAAGGGCTGGCCACTCATCGTCTCGGTGGTCGCCGGCATCGTGCTCGGCCTGGTGATCGGCCTGTTCTACGGCGCGCTGTACACCCGGTTCGGCGTGCCCAGCTTCGTCATCACGCTGGCCGGTCTGCTCGGCTTCCTCGGTCTACAACTGCTGGTGCTGGGCAAGGAAGGCTCGCTGAACCTTCCGTTCGACTCGGCGATCGTCAAGTTCGCGACCCAGAGCTTTCTCTCACCCGCGCTCGCCTATGGCCTGGTCGTAGTGACGGTTGCCGTCTATGCCCTGACCCGACTGCGGGCTCGCGGCCAGCGACTCGCGGCGGGCCTCTCGGCCGCCCCGAACTCGATGATCGCGATGAAGGCCGGCGCGCTCGCCTTGGTGCTGATCGTCCCGATCGCCGTGCTGAACGGTGACCGCGGCGTGTCCTCGATGTTCCTACTGCTCCTCGCCCTGGTGGTGGCGACCGACTTCACGGTACGGCGTACCCGGTGGGGTCGTTCGGTGATGGCAGTCGGCGGCAATGTGGAGGCAGCCCGCCGGGCCGGTATCAACGTGCGGATGATCTATCTGTCCGTCTTCGCGGCCTGCTCCACCTTCGCCGCTGTCGGTGGTCTGCTAGCCGCCGGCCGTCTCGTGGCGGTGAACCAGAGCAGCGGTGGCGCCGACACCAACCTCAACGCGATCGCCGCCGCGGTGATCGGTGGAACCAGCCTGTTCGGCGGCCGTGGCTCGGCGTACTCGGCCCTGCTCGGCGCGCTGGTGATCATGTCGATCTCCAACGGCCTCGCCCTGCTCAGCCTGGACTCCAGCGTCCGCTACATGGTCACCGCCGGCGTACTACTCATCGCCGTCACGATCGACTCGCTCAGCCGCCGGAGCCGGCAGGCTCACGGCCGGGCATAAGACCCGGTGGGCTCCCGTCTGACCCCTGCCTCGGCGGGAGTCCACCGTTCCAAACCAACACCCTGAACGCGAATCGCCGCCCCCCGCCCGGGGCGGCGATTCGTCCGTCCGGACAAAGGCAAGAGATCAGAGGCGGTTGACCGCTCGGGTCGCCACCAGGGCGCCCCGGCGGACGGCCCGTTCGAGGGTCCAGCGGCGCGCGGCGAAGTCAGCCGCCGGCAGCGAGATGGCCACTGACGCGAGTACGGCGCCCGCGCTCGAGCGCACCGGTGCGGCCAGACACGACAAGCCGTCCTGGAACTCACCGATCTCCAGCGCCACACCGGACCGGCGGACGTTCTCCAGGTGGGTCTCCAGCGTCGCGCGATCGGTCAGGGTGTTCGCCGTACAGCGGCGGAGGCCGACCCGTTCGAGGTAGGAATCCCGCTCCTCCGGCGTCATCGCCGCGAGCATCACCTTGCCGAACGCGGTCGCATGGGTCGCCTCGTGGAAGCCGATGTCGAGCACCCGGACCCGCGGCCGGCGCTCCGAGTCGACGACATGCGCGATCACCACGTCGATCTCGCGGTACACGGCGTAGTAGGCCGCCGCATCCGCCTCCAGATGCAGCCGCCGGACGGCCGCGGCGATCAGCGGCGGCACTTCGAGTTGCCGCTCGAGCCCTTGCTCCAACAGGCGAACCCGATACCCCAGGCCATACCGGTGGTCCTGCGCCAAATGCACGAGATAACCGGACTCGGTGAGGGTGGCGAGCAGATGGTACGCCGATGGCAGGGCGAGGTCGAGATGTGCGGCGATCTCCTTGGCCGTCACCCCGTCCCGGCTGGTTGCGACGAATTCCATCGCCCGCAGCGCCCGCGACACCGATTGCACCGTCCCAGCCACCGGTTGCACTGGCTCGGCCACTGGCCGCAAAGGCTCCACGGCGGGCTGCGCGGAGTCCTTCCCTGGCAGGCCGAGATTCGGCGCGGACGTGCTCACTCTGACAGCGTGCCTCGTAATCACCGCCGCCGCACGCCCGCGCAGTGGTATTGCCGCTTCCGTGCTCACCCAGCCGCCGTTTGGTCGCCGTCCGCTGCCGCCGAGTCGCCCTCCGCTGACTGATCGACGCCCGGCGGCCGTGCCAGGCCGTAGCGGACGCTGAGCAGACCCCGGCACAACCCGGAGTTGCCCTCGATGCTGATCCGCGTCGTCTTGGCGAGTCTCAGCTGCACGGGCAGATCCAGCTGGTCGATCGGCGTCCCGTCGTCCTGGACGAGCAGCGGGGCGTCCGGCTCGGCCGATAGTTTCAGCTCAGTACGCCGACGACGCAACCGATCGAGTTCCACGCCAGGCAACGCGTCGGCCAGCGTCGCACCGGCCAGCTCCGGCACCTTCCAGCCCGCTGCGATCAACCGGGACGCGACCTGCTCCTGGCAGGCGCGATGGGCCTTGCGCTGGAAGGTGGCCCGGAGTTCCTCCAGCTCGCCGTCGGCCAAGCCCGGGAACGCCCCGGCGAAACCACGACTGCCTGCCACTCCGGCGTTGATCTCGTCAGACGCGAAGTGGTCGAGCAGCCGGATCACTGTGTTGTCGACGCCGGGCAGCGCCGCCACCGCGTCGTACGCGTCGGCGACCATCAGATAGGCGAAGTTGGGCGCACAAAAGTACGTCGGCAACCGCAGCTCGACCGTGACCAGGCCGGCCTCCTGCAGTACGCCGGACACGAAGCCGAGCTCGGTGATCGGCGAGTCGAGTTCAGGATCCCGGACTGCCCCGAGCGCGGCCCATACCCCGTCGTCGACCCCGTCGGGCCGGACCTTGAGGCCGGTCGTAGGTTCCGATACTCCGGCAGCCATCACGCCACCGGAACCGGGGCCGCGCCGACCGGGCCGACCGGCGCCTCGGGCAGCCGCAGGTCTGTCGGTACGTCGATCCCGTACAGCTTCGCCGCGTTCAGGCCGAGGATCTTCTTCTTCGCCTGGACGGTCAGCTCCGGGTACTCGTCGAGCCCTGCCGGATAGCTGAAGTCGACGAACCGCTCGATCAGCCAGGCCGGCGTCCAGATCGCGTAGTCGCTGGCGAAGGTGATCCGGTCCTCGCCGACCCAGTAGAGCAGCTCGCCGATGATCTGGGCGAAGTACTTGGGCCGGGTGTGCATGAACGGCATCGCGACCGCCAACCCGCCGTACACGTTGGGTTCCTGGGTGGCGATCCAGCAGAAGTCCTCCAGCCGCGGCAGCCCGACGTGCTCGACGATGAA
>JAWWOY010001116.1:0-10805 GCA_033851195.1 Kribbellaceae bacterium
TGAGCCGAAGCCGTTCCTTGTAAGCCGGCGCATCTTCTAGCGGATGGTGATACCGGTAGATGCCGACGTCCTGAAGCACGCGTTGGTCATCGAGGTCAACCAGCGATCCATCCTCGTGCTCGGAGGCGCCTGCGAGTTGAGCCTCCAAGCTCCTGATGCGCGCAAGGAGGCTGGCGACGTCGGACTGGTCCGCGGGTTGAGGCGGGATCCGCTGTACTGCCTCAGCGCTGGCGGTGGGTGGCTCGGCGGCCGAAGTAGCCGCTGGGTCATCTGAGATCCACAGCTCCCAGCCTTCGGGCGCGTCACCCCACGCAGCATCGGGCTTCCAGCCCGCGGGTGGAGTCCAGCCGGCAGGGGGCGTGGGCCAACCCGGCGGCGGGTTGTAGCGCACGTCCTACGTCTTCCGGGTGCGGACGCCAGCGCTGGTGTCCGCAGGCGTCAGGTCGTAGGGCGACTTGCTCAGGGCAGCACCCAGGTAGCCGAGGGTCGCGTGGGGGAGTGCATTGGACAAGTCGAACGCCATGAACGATTCGCGCTCAGCCGCGACAACCACGAGCGGGATCGACTCAGGCAGGCCCGTGGCCGGTGCGATGTGCGTGGTGTCCACCGTCAGGGCGATTGACCGAACCTTGCCAGCCCGGTCAGCTTCGAACACCTCATGGATGCTGCGGATCGCGACCTGCCAGACCGCAGCGGCATACCGGTCCTTCTGCTCCTTCGCAGAAAGCGATACGTGGCTGATCTCGTCCTTGGCCTTCACATACCGGTGCTCCTTGATCCCGGACACACCTCCGGGCTCGGGCACGGATACTACGAGTGTCAGTTCCCTGCTGGCGAGGTCGAACGTGTACTCGTGAACGACAGAGAAGGACTCCGGGTAGACGGAGTTGGCGAGAACGATCCCCACGTAGTCCTCAATGGCCTCAGGTACATCGAAGGCGAGGTCGTTGATGAGGTTGTCGAGCGCGTTGTTCCCGGTGGCAGCGTCCTCGTTGCGCTTTGCGCACTCGGCGTCGTACTGGGCCTGAGCCTGAGCCAGTGCGACCCCACGATCCTCTTCGGCTTTGGCGCGTTCTTCCATCCGCACGAGGTAACTCGCGTGCAGGCTCACGCATCCGTCGTGCCAGGCGGCACGGACCCGCTCATGGTCGACCCTTGCCTGCACGACAGCTTCGGCATGTTTCTTCTTCCCGCCGAAGGCTGCACCGAGCCCCTTGGGCTCTGCCGGTTCCTGGTAGGCCGGTTCCGGCGGATACACCAGCGGCGGCAACTCGGGAGTTGCCACGCCGAGCGGACCAGGATCAAACGGGGGGTGCGGAACCTCAATGACGCGCAGCGTCTCAAGATCCACGTAGTCGTCCACACCCAAGGTCGCGGCAAGCAGACCGTCGATCGCGGCGTACGTCTGCGCCAGTTGCCCGTTGAGTAAGGCGACCTCCGCCAGGCCAGCGTCGACTCGGAGCTGATCGGCCAGCTTCTGCGCCTGCTTCTGCTCCGCGGCACTCGATCTGGCTGCCGTGGCAGAGGCCCGTTCCGCTGCCCGCTGCGCTTGCTCGGACGCCCTCACAGCCGCAGCGTGTGCCCGGTACGACGCAGCCGCCGCCTGCTGGCGTCGCTTATCGGCGAGCTGCGACTGATGGTTCAGCTCCGCGAAGAATCCTCGCTTGGCCACGACGGCTCCTGCCTATGGATGTTTGCGGACCGTAGCGAATTCCGCCTAGTGCTCGCAGGTGATGGGCTGCAGTCCCCAGCGTCTAGGCGCAAACGACCACGGACGTTGTTTACCGCGTGGCGGCTTGATCACGGGGATGACCTCCGAACCGTCTCTCAAGCTCGCTGTCCACCCCCTCGCTTCGACTCGGGCGACCGCCCAGTGCGTCACAGTTTGGCCAGTAGCTCGTCGATGATGAGCTGGCCGGCGAGGTCGATGTCGTAGCCATCCGGCCAGGAGGTCACCAGCAGGTTCAGGTCCCCGCGGAAGGCCGCGTCAGCGAGGTGCCCGCGGAAGGTCTCGAGCGCGGTGACGCTGGTGTAGCGGGAGTCCGGCCGATACGGGATGAAAGCGGCCAGGATGTCGGCAGGGTCCAGACGCATCTCGGTCAGTGCCAGCCACAGGTCGAACAGGTCCCGTCCCTTCTTGCGCTGATGTAGCGCGCGGAGCTTCGTGGCGACGAGCTCGGCCGGGTCGAAGGTGAGAACGTCGGCGTTTCCGGTGAAGTAGGAAGGACTGTCGACCGCGAACGGGATGCGGATGTGCGCGCGTGCCGGTGACGTCTCGAACGTGTTCATCTCGATCTTGATCCGCAGGAGCGCTTGCGGGTCCGACGTCGCCGGTGCTCGCCACCGCATCTTCGGGTAGCGGCCGCTGACGGTCTGCACGTCGGTGATGCCCATCGTCGCGGCAACGTCGCGTAGCGCGTCGTACACCGGGCCGATCGGGGTGTTGCTGACCCGGACGAAGTCCAGGTCCTCGCTGTAGCGACGGGGCTGGGCCAGGTGGATCTGGTGCAGGCAGGTGCCGCCGCGGAACGCGAGCTCGTCGCGGAGCAACGGGTGGCGGTAGATCTCGACGATCGCGCGGGCGAGCAGCAGGTCCTGTTCGATCGCTTCGGCGGACGGCCAGGGACGGCTGGTGCCCCACGCGGTGACGGCCGCTTGCGGGATCACAAGTCGGGCTCGACGACGCTGTTGATCCGCAACCGCCATCGGGCGTCGACCGGGCCACGGTCGACTCCGTCGGGTGCGAGCGGGTCGGGTCGGATCTGGCGCCGCCGCTGCGTGATCTCATGCAGTGGCGCCGCCAGGTCGTGCTGCTCCACGACCTCGAGCAGGAACCCCAGCCTGCGCACAGCGGCCAGCGGGAACAACTCGGCGGCGTTCGAGAGCTCCTCGCTGACCAGCTTGCCGTCCTCGCACAGCTCCGCCAGGACCGTCGCGACGTTGCTCAGGCCGGCACCCGAGGCCGGGTCGGCGGCAAGGTCCAGCGCTGTGGCTTCGGGCGTCGAGACCCACACCTGCCCAGTCGGGACATTGCGCTGCAGCCGAGGGATGCCGGCAGCGTGCTTGCGTTCGGTGAACCGGAGTCGGACCCGCCCGAGGTCCTTGTCGGCGACGCGTCTGTCCACGGCAACCTGCAACACCTGCGGTCGCTGGTGAGCGGCTCCGTGGAGCTCCGCAGCAGACAACCAGCCGACGTAGTACTCGCGACCAAGGTGACGCATCATCGCGTCCAGGAACTGCAGCCCTGGCGTCACCTTCCACGTCCGGTACTCGGGCGGGATCGCCACCCACAGGCCACGTGCTGGCGAGAACACCTTCCCTTGACGCACGAGCGGGTTCAGTCGGACCCGGACATGGTCAGCCGGCACGCCCAACAGCCCGGCAGCCTCCTCCGTGCTGAACGCACTCCGACCGTGAGCCAGCAGATCGTCGACAACGTCGGCCGCACCCACCTACCATCCTCCTCTAACGTAACGGAAGTCGTTACGTTACTCATGACACCACATCCTGGTTGGGATGCAAAGGATCTACGGATCTAACGTGACGTCTCCCGTCACGTTAGAGGACCAGAAGGCAGATGGGCGCTGCAGCAGCAGCCCTGGTGGCTAGTCTTGTCATACAAGACGGTAGTTGGGACTTTGGGGACGTTATGGCGGTACGAAGGACAACAGCGACGGCGCGGCCGGTAGCCACGGTCGCTCGCGCCGCTGCTTGCTGAGCTGGAGCTGCTCGCGCCGGAAACCGTCGATCGGGCTACTGGCCACCTCGACACCGCACCAGTTGGCTGGCCCGTCGGAGTGATGGCCCACCGGGTGCCGGAGGGTGCGCCGATCCCGAGCGCGGCGACCTTCACGGGATGGTGAAGGTCTCATGATCGGGCGGTTATGGCCTGCTTCGGGGCCTGGGTGTTCGTGCCGTTCGCGTGCCAGATCGGGACCGATCTTGACCTATCCAGGCCAGTCTCGGCATACTCAGATCCCTTATATACCAGGGGAAGTCGAGTTTTCGAGCGTGGCCTTGCCGATCTGGCAGTGTGGGGGTCAGGGGTTCGAGTCCCCTCAGCTCCACCCGTACGACCTGGGCCTTTGCATCCGAGCAGGGGCCCAGCGTCATTCCCACACGGCAGTGCTGGAGGAATCCTGGAGGAGCCGCCTCCAGGAATCGTGTGGGACGGCGCTTGCGGTGGAGCGTGCACCGAGCCTGACCTGGAGGAGTCCGCACACCAACGGTGTGGGGGTCACGTGACGCTGCCCTGGCGCCCTGAGGGCTGGCTGCGGGCGGCGGTGAGCGCAGGCTCGTGTGGGTGCAGGAAGGCCTGGGCCGCGTGCCAGCGCGTTTCGGGCCCGTCGAGCAACCGCCGGTCGACCTCTGGTGCGACGTGGGAGTAGGTCTCGACGACCCGGTCCTCCAGGTGGTGCCGGAGTCGGGCCTGGGCGATCTCCGGGACGCCGTCGGCAATGAGCCAAGCCTTCTGGCTATGCCGGAGACATGGAAGGTCAGCCGTGGCCGTACCGGGTCGAGCAGCACCTTGGGTTGGGAGAGGTGCCGGGTGCCGTCGGCTGCCGGGCGCAGATCCGACGGTGCACGTTGCGCCTTGGGGCACTTGCGGACCTCCTTGGGGTGGGTGGGGCGCAGCGTGCGGCGGCATGGAGCACTGTCGCGCGGGGGAACGCGCTTCGGTCGCTGCCCTGGTGATGGCGCAGGCGGATCCGGGTGATGTTGCGGGCCGATTCAGTGCGGACGGCACCCGACCCGGCGCCGGTCGGGTGCTGACTGTGGCGGCCGCGCAGCGCGCCACGCTGCGGCCCGGTCCATGTCCGTCCGGAGCTTGAGTTGGCTGCGGGCCATGGCGGGGCTGCTGCATGGCCTCAGCGGTGGACATTTCGTACAACGCTTCGTTGATCCGAGCCTGCTTGCCGTTCTTCAGTTTCGCAGCTGCTGAGGATGAGAAACCCGAAGCAGGTTGACGGGCAGTGGCGCCTCCTCGGCCATGAGCAGGAGGCGAGGTCGCGCAACCGCCGACCGTCTTCCGATCGAGGGCACATACAACCTGCGCCCCCGACCCCAGGAGAATAAGAGAGCGCAGGCTTGACACCCGACTGGTCGGTCGACTAATAGTGCACCACTATCGCGACGACGTCTCGTCAGCGCGAGGTGGCCTGCAGGGGTTCTGCAGGCTCGATTTCGCTAGCGCGGGCGACAACAATCGCTGCGCGGCCGCACACTCTGTCACTCTGGGCTCGCTGTGAGGCTTCTCCGCTCGACCACATCGTGGTTTCCATGCGCCGAGGACCGTTGAAGGGAACAGGGCATGAGGGTGCTCGAGGGCTCGCCCATTGCAGTCAACGGGGCGAAGGGCGGCCTGTTGGTCGACCCGCTCCGGTTCTGGCCGGATGTGCCGATCCGCCAAACTTGGCAGTTGGGCAATGGCACGCGACGGGGCGTGCGCGCCCTGCGTTCTGATCTCGCATGTGCACGACCCAGACGGGCTGAGCCCCATCAGCGCCTGACCGTGATCGACGACCTACAGCACCTGCCTGTGCCTGCGACCGCAGAGGTCAAGGGGTGTTGATGCTGCGAATATGGCACAGACTTCGAGTCGCCTGGCTCATCCGCTCGGTCGGGGGTGGGCATGACGGATCATGCCCGTACTGCTCAGCCTGCTACGCAATCCTATGGTGGTAGGGCGGACCACCATAGCCCAGCCGGGGAGACGCTTGGTCAGCAAGTGAACGACGAGACCGCATTCGCACCGCGGTGTCGATCCGGCGATCGAGTGGCCCCGCGATCCGATCGACACGACGACGTGGCATATCGCCCTTCACGTCGAAGTCGAACGAGGAGGCGGCGCCGCAGATCGGCAGGCAGCCCCGGCACGGACCCAAATATTGGGCAGTTCGGCTGCCAGTCGAAGCGGCCAGCCGCCTTCGTTGTGACAGTCCTCGGCTACGCGGAGCTCTCCTCTTCCTGGTGCGCCAGCCGCTGTGGTGTGAGCGCGACTTTCCCTGCCGCGCGTTGGTGATCCGAGATCAGGCCGACACGGCCGACGTGGTCGGTTGCGTCTTGCAGACAATTGCCGAGGGCCATAGCTGCGGCGATGCCCGAGCAGTGGGCCTGAACAACGCCATGCTGGCCACTGCGGCCATGGACAACGCGAGCTCACATGCGTCCGCCTACCAGCCCGGTGCTATTCGCCCCAGGTGACGGGAAGCGCGTACAGCCCGTATACAAGATCCGACTCTCGGAAGCGAAGCTCCTCGAAGGGAACCGCCAACCGCAGTCCCGGGAGGCGTCGCCATAGTCGGGAGTGGACGACTTGCAGCTCGACTCTACTCAGCGCCTGGCCAGGGCACTGATGAATGCCATAGCCGAAGGCCACGTTTGCTCGCGCGTTGCTGCGCCGCAGGTCGAGGCGCTCGGGGTTCGGGAAGACTGAGGGATCTCGATCCGCCAAGTGGTTGGCGATGATCAGACCGTCACCGGGCGCGAGCACCTTGCCGTCAATCTCGATGCGCTCCGTGACGGCACGGCGGCGGCCGGCGTGTGTCAGCGACAGGTAGCGCATCAGTTCGTCGATGGCGTTCACCAGAACTCCGGGCTCGTCGATGTGGGCGAGAAGTTCCTGGAGGGCCTCTGGATGCTGGAGTAGTGCCACGACGCTCAGGGCGATGCCGTTAGCGGTGGTGTCGAAGCCGGCCAGCACCATCTGGCGCGTGATCTCCACGACCTGACGGCGATCTAATCCGCCGGTGTTGAGCTGTTCCTGAGCCAGCCGGGAGACCAGGTCGTCTCCAGGCTCCTTCTGCTTGAGATCGATGAGCTCGTCAATGTAGCTGCGAAGGTCGTCGGCTGCGGCGACCGCCTCTTCAGCGCTGACGGTCAGCGAGTGCACCACAGTGACGCGCGAGCCGAAGAACTCGTAGTCGGACGGGGGAACACCGATGAGCTTGCACACGACGGCAACCGGCACGGGGAAGGCGAAGTCCTCGACCAGCTCGGCCCCCGGCCCTCGTTCGACCAGCTGATCCAGGAAGGAGTCAACGGTCTTCTGGATCTCACCACGCATCGCCTCGACCCGCTTGACGGCGAAATCCTTGATGATCATGCGCTTCTGGCGATCGTGCTCGGGGTTGTCCAGCGTTCGCAGGGCGCGATCGTTGCCCATCGTGGCGGCAAAGGAGGCACTCCGTTCGGGATACCCGGGCCTGCCGGGGTCAGCGCTCACCCGCTCGTCACTCGAAAGGGCCCTCACGTGGTCGTACCGGCTCACCAGCCACGCGGCCTGGTCGTCATGTGTTCTGACCTTCACGATGCCCTCTTCGTCGCGGATCCGGTTGAGCTCGCGTGGGGGGTCGAACGGGCAAGCGCGGTCGCGTGGCACCGGGAATCGGATCTCTTCGCCAGCGATGTCCGTCATGAACATCTCCACCCTCCTGTTGACCGAATGTGATCGTCGTCATATCTTTACCGACCAGTCGGTCGAACACAAGGGAAGGTTGTTCATGAGCTACACATTTACGCCCGGACGCACGGCGATCGTGACGGGTGCAGCCCGGGGACAGGGTCGTGCCCACGCAGTCAAGTTGGCCTCGTGTGGGGTGGACGTCGCAGTCCTGGACATCTGCGCCCCAGTGGAGACCGTGCCGTACAAGGCATCAACTCCGGAGGACCTGGAGGAGACAGTTCGCCTCATCGAGAAGGAGGGGGCGAAAGCGCTGCCGTTCGTAGTCGACGTGCGCGACCTGCCTGGCATGCAGTCAGCGGCGGAGTCCGTCGTGGACCAGTGGGGTCGCATCGACTTCCTCGTTGCCAACGCGGGCATCTTGTCGTACGGAAAGACGCACGAGCTCACCTCTGAGCAATGGCACGCGACGATCGACGTGCACCTCACGGGTGTCTGGCATGCCCTCAAGGCGGTGCTTCCAACGATGATCGACGCAGGCTTCGGGCGCGTGGTCGGCACGACGTCTGGCACGATCCGGAACACCGGGCAGAACATCCCCCACTACGCGGCAGCCAAAGCGGGCATCTTGTCGCTGATGAAGTCGGTGGCCATCGAGTACGGCCATCAGGGGATCACGGCGAACTCCATCTCGCCCAGCAATGTCAACACAGACATGATCATGAACGACGCTGTCTTCAAGCTGTTCTGCCCGGAGCTGGAGAACCCCACCCTGGAAGATGTTCGTCCGCGAATGGCCTCTATCCACGTCACCGGGATCGACTTCCTAGAACCTAGCGACGTGTCCGAGGGCGTCGCCTTCTTGCTGAGTGAAGAGGGCAGATTCATCACCGGCATAGAACTGCCCATGACGTACGGCCGCACCGGCGGCCTCTAGTCGCGCTTGTCCAAACGTGAGTGCCTGGGAAACCGGCCTCGCAGGAAACCACCCATGGCGCGGAGGAATGGCATGGAACGCAGGGTGGCCCTGGTGACGGGGGCTGGCAGTGGCATCAATCGCGCTGTCGCCCTGCGCCTCGCCCAAGGTGCAGTGATCGCCGTGTGCGACCGCAACCGAAGTGGAGCCGATGAGACGGTCGCGATGATTCGGTCACATGGTGGCAGTGCGACCGCCTGGGAGCTAGACGTGACCGATCGGGACGCCGTCTTCAACGTCGTGAAGGCGATCGAGGCCGAGCACCACAGGCACGTGGAGATTCTGGTCAACGGGGCAGGGTTCGCCGACAAGGCGCCTTTCCTGGAGCTGACGTTGGAACGATGGCGGCGGATCACGGCGGTTCACCTGGAGGGTCCCTTCCACCTGTGCCAGGCGGTCCTTCCCGGAATGATCGAGGGGCAGTTCGGTCGGCTCATCGGAATGGGCTCATTAGGGGCGCACTTAGGAAACGCTGAGCACGAGCACTACGCAGCCGCGAAGGCCGGGACGATTGGCTTCGCGCGGTCGCTCGCGCGTGAGTTCGGCGCCCAGGGAATCACAGCGAACGTCGTGGTTCCCGGTCTCATCCAGACTCCGCTTCTCGATGGACTGCCACCTGAGGGCTATGCCGTGTACGCCAACACACTTGTGGGACGCATTGGCAGTACGGAGGACGTGGCCGCAGCAGTGGCCTACCTCGCCAGCGACGAAGCCAGCTTCGTCACCGGTCTTGCCTTGCACGTCAACGGAGGTGTGTACGCGTGACACGCCGTCCAGAAGGAAGTGATGAGCGGGCTGTGGTCGTCGTTGGCGGTAGCGCAGCAGGGCTGTCGGTTGCTCGCACCCTCAGGGCGGGGGACTCCGACATCGAAGTCGTCATCGTCAACGGCGAAGACGAGATGCCGTGGGATCGTCCCCCCTTGTCGAAGCGAGTCCTGCGCGACGGGGATCAGAGCCACCGGCTGATCGACGAGGCGAAGCTCGCTGCGCTCCGGGTGACGTTCAGATCAGGCGTCATGGCCACCGCACTGCGACTCGATGAGAAGTTGATCGAGCTCGGTGACGGTTCGATGCTTGCCTACGGCGACCTCGTCATCGCTACGGGGGTCCGCCCAAGAAGCCTCACCCTGATAGAGAGCGATGCCAGACGCGGCGGATTGCATGTCCTGCGGACGCAGCACGACGCACTGCTGCTCCGGGGTGCCCTGACCGCTGGCGCGCGCCTGGTCGTCGTCGGCGCCGGCTTCTTGGGCCTCGAGGTAGCGGCGACAGCGCGGACGTTGGGGTGCGAGGTAACTGTGATTGAAGCTGCCCCCGCGCCGCTGGCAAGCCGCTTGGGTGCCCTCACCAGCCAACGCCTGCTCGACCATCATCGTGAGCGAGGGGTCGTCGTCATGTCCTCCACTGAAATCGTGGGTCTACGACGCGACACATCCGAGAAGCTCACCGCGGTCGAGCTCGCAGATGGTAGCCAACGCCCCGCGGACGTCCTGCTCGTCGCGGTCGGGTGCGAGCCGAACACCGACTGGCTTGATGGTTCCGGCGTGCCGGTGGGCAACGGAGTGGTCTGCGACGAGTACTGCCAGGCCACGCCCTCTGTGTGGGCCGCCGGCGATGTAGCAGCGTGGCTCAACAGCGACCTGGGCGTTCACAGCCGCGTTGAGCATCGGGCCAACGCCAGTGACCAGGGACACGCGGTGGGGGTGAACCTGCTCGCCAGACGGCGGGGTGAGCAGGGGACCCCCTACCGCCCCATCCCCTTCTTCTGGACCGACCAGTACGACACCAAGGTGCAGGTCGCGGGCTATCCGGAGCTCGCTGACCATGAGCAACTCGAGGAGTTCGATGGTGGCTGCTTCATCCTCCGGTACCTGAAAGGACCCGATCTCGTCGCCGCCTTGGCGTGGAACTCCCCTAAGGAGTTCGTGTCTGCACGACGGGAGCTCGCCCGGACGTTTGAGATCCAACGTGCATAGCTCGTCCCCATCGAGAAGGAGAATCCCATGAAGGTCGTGGTAGACGACGACGTCTGCGTGGCGAGCGGATCGTGTGTGCTGGCCTGTCCCAGCGTCTTCGACCAAGACGACGCCGGAATGGTCGTGCTCCTGGTGGAACAGCCAGCTGCGGAGACCCACGCCGACGTCCGCTACGCAGCGTCCGTGTGCCCCGTTGCGGCCATTGACGTGACAGAGGAGTGAAGGGACCGATCCCGCATCGGCCGGTGCCACACAGCAGGAACGAAGGGATAGTCCGATGAGTCCGAGGCCACGCAACTCCGAAGCGACGACAAAGCGCAGGAGCGAGATCATCTCGGCGGCGGCCCAGCTCTTCAACACCGCCGGGTATCACCAGACGTCGATGGACGACATTGCCGAGAAGATGGGGCTGGCTAAACCGTCGCTTTACCACTACTACGCAGGCAAGGCT
>JAWWOY010000826.1:0-5321 GCA_033851195.1 Kribbellaceae bacterium
TCCATCGCCTCCAGGATCACCGCCTCGGTCTTCGGCCCGATCCCGGCCAGCTCGGTCATCGTGCCGGCCCGGCGCCGGGCCCGGACCTCGGCCGCGGGCAGGCCCTCGATCGTGTCAGCGGCCCGCCGGTACGCCTTCACCCGGTGGGTGGGTTGCCGGTCACGTTCCAAGTAGTACGCGATCGCCCGCAACGCCTCGACCGCGTCAGCTACACCCGCCTTGTCGCTCATACCCCCATCATCTCGCGCCGACGGTTCCTCGCGGCGTTCCTCGGGTACGCCGGGGAGCGGGGATAGTGTCAGGCCGTGGCTGCTAAACGGACGACCAGGGCGCATCAGGCGCGGGCCGAGCGGCTGCAGAACGCGACCGGGGCGCTGGCCACAGCGGCGACGGCGGCGATGGAGGAGAAGCTGCCCTGGTTCGGGCAACTGTCCGCGCAGGATCGGTCGTGGATCGGGCTGGTCGCCCAGTCGGGCATCACCGCGTTCGTCGACTGGTTCCGCGATCCGGAGGCGCACTCGTCGATGCCGACCCGGATGTTCGGCTCGGCGCCGCGCGAGTTCACCCGGGTGATCTCGCTGCACCAGACGGTCGACCTGGTCCGCACCACGATCGAAATGATCGAGAACACCATCGGCGACCTGCTGCCCACGGAGGACGTACCGGTGGTGCGGGAGGCGATGCAGCGGTACGCCCGGGAGGTCGCGTTCGCGGCTGCCACGGTCTACGCACAGGCCGCTGAGCTGCGCGGCGCCTGGGACGCCCGGCTGGAGGCGTTGGTAGTCGACTCGGTGATCCGCGGCGAGGCCGATGAGTCGGTCCGGTCCCGGGCCTCCGCCCTCGGCTGGACGGATTCCGCCGGCGCGACCGGGTCCTCACACGTGGCCGTCGTGGTCGGGAGAGCACCGGAGGCCGAGGCAGGCAGCGCCAACGTGGCTGACGCGGTCCGGCACGCCGCCCGCGAGGTCGGCGCCGACGCGCTCTGCGCGATGCAGGGCGATCGGCTGGTGATAGTACTCGGGGGTACGACCAATCCTGTGGACATCGTACAAAAACTCGCCGACTGGTTCGGACCCGGTCCGATCGTCGTCGGACCGGTCGTCCCGAATCTGATGGCCGCCGTCACTTCCGCCCGGGCCGCCGTGGCCGGGCTGCGCGCGGCACCCGGCTGGCCTGCTGCGCCGCGGCCGGTGCAAGCCGACGAACTGCTGCCGGAGCGGTCCCTCTCAGGAGACGGACACGCACGGCGACAACTTGCCTCTGACGTCTACGGCCCGCTCACAATGGGCGACGGAGTCCTGCTCGACACGGTGTCGTCGTACTTGGACTCGGGTGGTTCCATCGAGGCCACCGCTCGGGCGATGTTCATCCATCCGAACACCGTCCGGTATCGCCTGAAGCGAGTACGGGACCTGACCGGCTACTCGCCGGCGAACCCGCGAGACGCTTTCACGCTTCGTGTCGCATTGACGCTCGGTCGCCTCCTCAACCCGGACCCGGGGTCCCACGTTTTGTAGGGTCTCCACAAGGTCGCCCCGGTAGAATTCGTGCAGCAGAGCGGCCCACGAACCGCCCGTCTCAGGGAGAGTTGTTACGTGCTCGCCATCGTCGCGCCCGGACAGGGTGCCCAGACCCCAGGTTTCCTCGAGCCCTGGCTCGAGGAACCCGCCTTCGAAAGCCGGCTGCACTGGCTGTCCGCGGTCGCCGGCCTCGACCTCGCCCACTACGGCACCAAGGCCGATGCGGACACCATCCGCGACACCGCGATCGCGCAGCCACTGCTGGTCGCGTCCAGCCTGCTGGCCGCGCTGGCGGTGTTCCCGCACCCGGCCGACGCCTTCAACAAGATGGGCGCCGCCGCGGGCCACAGTGTCGGTGAGATCGCCGCCGCGGTCGGCGTCGGCGTGATCAGCGCCGAGCAGGCGATGGTGCTCGTCCGCGAGCGCGGCAAGGCAATGGCCGCCGCCGCGCAGAACGCGGCGACGTCGATGACCGCGGTGCTCGGTGGTGACCGCGACGAGGTGCTCGCCAAGATCGCCGAGCACGGCCTGACCGCCGCCAACGACAACGGCCCGGGTCAGATCGTCGCGGCCGGCACGGTGCAGGAACTGGCCGCCTTCGCGGCGGATCCGCCCGCCAAGGCCCGGCTGATCCCGCTCTCGGTGGCCGGCGCGTTCCACACCAAGCACATGGAGCCGGCCGTCCACACCCTCGCCGGGTACGCCCGCGCCGTCACCACCCACGATCCCAGGTCCCGGCTGATCTCCAACCGCGACGGCCAGATCGTGCACGACGGCCAGGAAGTCCTGCGCCGCCTGGTCCAGCAGGTCAACGCCCCGGTCCGCTGGGACCTGTGCATGCAGACGCTGGCCGACCTACAGGTCACCGGCATCCTGGAGATGCCGCCGGCCGGCACTTTGACCGGGATCGCCAAGCGCGCCCTGAAGGGCGTCGAGACCTTCGCCCTGAAGACCCCGGACCAACTCGATGACGCCCGCGCCTTCGTGGACAAGCACGGCAGTCCCTCGGAGATCGACGCCTCGCCGACCTGGCGGCTTCTGGTGGCGCCGATGAAGGGCATCTTCACCCGCGCCACCCACGTCCCGCGCGAGCCCGGCGAGACGGTCGAGCCAGGCGAGATCGTCGCCACCGTGAAGAGCCTGCGCGACGAACTCGAGGTCCGCGCCCCGCATGGCGGCATCGTGGTCGAGTGGCTGGTGGAGGAGGGCGACCCGGTCGCCCCGGGTCAGCCGCTGGTCCGGCTCCACCCGAGTGTGGGCAACTGATGACCGGGCAGATCACGCCGTCCACCGGCGCCGCGAACGCGTCCGTCCTCGGTGTCGGCGCCTACCGGCCGCGCCGGGTCGTCACGAACGCCGAGATCCTCGAGCACATCGACTCCACCGACGAGTGGATCCAGACCCGCTCCGGGATCAAGGAACGCCGCTGGGCCGATCCGGACGAGACCGTGCTGATGATGGCGACCAACGCCGCCAACGAGGCGCTGGTCGAATCCGGCGTCGACCCGGCCCAGATCGGCTGCGTGATCGTGGCCACCGTGACGCACCTCTACCAGACACCGGCGATCGCGACCCAGATCGCCGTTGCGGTCGGTGCACCCACCGCCGCCGCGTTCGACATCTCGGCCGCGTGCGCCGGCTTCTGCTACGGCATCGCGATGGCGAGTGACCTGATCCGCGGCGGCAGCGCGTCGTACGTGCTGGTGATCGGGGTGGAGCGGCTCAGCGACATCACCGACCGGACCGACCGCGGTACGGCGTTCATCTTCGCCGACGGCGCCGGTGCGGCCGTGGTCGGACCGTCCGAGCAGCCCGGCATCGGTCCGGTCGTCTGGGGATCCGACGGCACCCAGCACTACGCGATCAGCCAGAAGGAGTCCTGGCAGGAGGCGGCCGGGAGCTACAGCTGGCCGAACCTGAGGATGGACGGGAACCCGGTCTTCCGGTGGGCCTCCTTCGAGATGGCCAAGACCGCCCAGCAGGCACTGGACGTCGCCGGGGTGAAGGCGGAGGACCTGGACCTCTTCATCCCGCACCAGGCGAATATGCGGATCACCGACGCGATGCGCCGGGCACTCAAGCTCCCCGAACACGTCAAGGTCGCCCGGGACATCGAGCGCCAGGGCAACACCTCGGCCGCGTCCGTCCCGCTCGCGATCGCCGCGATGCGCGAATCCGGCGAGGCCGGCAGCGGCGATCTGGCCCTCATCATCGGCTTCGGCGCGGGCCTGGTGTTCGCTGCCCAGGTGATCCGGCTCCCTTAATGATGTCCGGGACAGCATAGATGTCCGGGACGGCTCAGGCGGCCGACCCGGCGAACGCAAGCACTCGAGAGAGATCCGAAAGGGAAACACTGATGGCCAGCACCGAAGAGATCCGCTCCAGCCTCGCCGAGATCGTCAACGAGATCGCAGGCATCCCGGTCGAGGACGTCCAGCTGGACAAGTCCTTCACCGACGACCTCGACGTCGACTCGCTCTCCATGGTCGAGGTCGTCGTGGCCGCCGAGGAGAAGTTCAACGTGAAGATCCCGGACGACGAGGTCAAGAACCTGAAGACCGTCGGCGACGCGGTGGCGTTCATCGAGCGCGCCCAGAACGGCTGACCCGAACCACCACAGTCGTGCTGGCGGGTGGCTCACCGGGCGTTCGCGTCCGGTGAGCAGCAGCCCCGCAGTCCCCCCATCGTCTGAGTTCTCACGCCGAAGGATGAGGTAACCATGTCGAAGACCCGAGTCGTCATCACCGGGCTCGGAGCCACGACCCCGGTCGGAGGCGACGTCGCCAGCACCTGGGAAGCCCTGCTGGCCGGCACGTCCGGTGCGAAGCGGCTGACCGCCGACTGGGTCGAGGAGTTGCCGGTGAAGATCGCCGCACCCGCCGCGGTCGACCCCACCGAGATCCTCGAGCGGGTCAAGGCCCGCCGCCTGGACCGGAACGCGCAGTTCGCGGTCGTGGCCGCGCGCGAGGCCTGGGCCGACTCGGGATTGACCGACGAGCTCCCGAAGGAGCGGCTCGGTGTCGCCATCGCCTCCGGCATCGGCGGCCTGCTCACCACCATGAACAACTATGACGCACTGAAGGTCAACCCGCGCCGGGTGTCGCCGCTGGCGATCCCGATGCTGATGCCGAACTCGGCCGCCGCCAACGTCAGCCTCGAGATCAAGGCCAGAGCGGGCGTGCACACCCCCGTCTCCGCCTGCGCCTCCGGCAACGAGGCCATCTCGCTGGCACTGGACCAGATCCGCCTCGGCCGCGCCGACGTGATGCTCGCCGGTGGCACCGAGGGCTGCATCGCCGGCCTGCCGCTGGCGGCCTTCAGTCAGATGATGGCGCTGAGCAAGCGCAACGACGAGCCCGAGCGCGCCTCCCGGCCGTGGGACGTCGACCGGGACGGCTTCCTGCTCGGTGAGGGTGCCGGTGTCCTGGTGCTCGAGTCGTACGAGCACGCGGTGGCCCGTGGCGCCAAGATCTACGCCGAGATCGCCGGCGCCGGTATGACCGCCGACGGTCACGACATCGCGCAGCCGGAGCCGACCGGCGCCGGCGCCACCCGCGCGATCCAGCGGGCCCTGCTCGAGAGCGACCTGGCCGCGGGCGACATCGTGCACGTGAACGCGCACGCCACCTCCACCCCGCAGGGTGACATCGCGGAGTCGCTCGCGATCCGGCAAGCCCTCGGCAAGGCCACCGACCGGGCGGTGGCGACCGCACCGAAGTCGATGATCGGTCACCTGCTCGGCGCCGCCGGCGCGGTCGAGTCGATCGCCACCGTGCTCGCGCTGCACCACCGGGTGGTGCC
>JAWWOY010000838.1:0-3070 GCA_033851195.1 Kribbellaceae bacterium
ACATCGTCGACACGCTCTACACCCTGCTGGTCGGTGGCCTCGACGGACCGCGGATCAGCGACGGCGTCGATCGGCCCACGCAGCCGGCCACCCGCAGCTTTCCCTACCTGGTCGCCCCCAACCCCGACCCGCCGGACCTGGTGGCCCGGTTCGCCGCGCAGACCGCTCCGCCGGAGGAGGCAGCATCATCAGCGAGCTGACCGAGGAAGACCGCCGGCTGCCCACCACCAGCGGGGTCATAGCCATGGCGAACCTGCAGGCCCAGATCGACGGTCTGTTGGCGCGGCGCCATGGGCCACGATCAGGGCCTGCAGCAGCGGCACCTCCGGCGGTGGCCGAACAGGTCCTCCTGATCGACCTGCTTATCCTGCGCGGGCAGGTGCTGGGCCGTATCGCGGACTATGAACGCGCCGCGGAGCTGGCCGAGGTGCTGGTGCGCGATGCGCCGGACGACGATGCCGCCTGGCTGGCGCGGGCCAGGATGGGAGCCACCTTCCACCGCTTCGCCGAGGCGCTGGCCGACCTCGACGCCGCGGAACGACGCGGTTCGGACCGAGCCACGCTGGACGCGGAGCGGGCGGCGATCCTCCAGGCGGTCGCGTGCTACACCGAGGCCCTCGTGCTGCGTCGGAACGCAGCAGAACGCCAGCCTGACTTCACGACGTTGGGTGCGCTGGCCGTGCTCCAGGCCGAGCGCGGGAAAGTCGCCCAGGCGGAGCGCCTGTTCACCAAGGCGCGGCGCCGCTACCGGGGTGTCTCGCCGTTCCCCGTCGCCGAACTCGACTTCCGGTGCGGACTGATGTGGCTCGGCGCGCAGGACCTTCCCGCCGCCCGTGCCTGGTTCGACGCCGCCGTGGGCCGGGTGCCTGCCTACGTTCCGGCGCTGGGTCACCGCGCCGAGGTCGACGCGGCCCTGGGTGCCCGTGACGCCGCCATCGACCGCCTGCGCCCCCTAGCGCTATCCAGCGACGACCCCGAGTACGCGGCCAGCCTCGCTAGCGTGCTCAGCGACGCCGGCCACCCTCACGAGGCCGAGCAATGGCGTATCAGCGCGGCGGCCCGCTACGACGAGCTGGTACTGCGCCATCCGGAGGCCTTCGTCGATCACGCCGCCGCCTTCTGGCTCACGGTGGGTGGCGATCGGCCAAAGGGGCTCCAGCTGGCCTTGCGCAATCACGCGAGCCGGGCAACCCGCGCACTGGCCCTGCCTCACCGCGTCATTCCGACCGACTCATGGCTTGCCGACCTCGACACATAGGACTGGATCTGCAGCGATGGACGGCAGCTACGACCTGGTGGTGATCGGCGCCGGCCCGGCCGGGGAGGTCGCGGCCGAGCTCGCGGCCGCCTTCGGGCGCAAGGTGCTCATCGTCGAGCGGAACACGCCCGGCGGGGTGGTCACGACCACCGGCGGCGCGCCCACCAAGGCTCTGCGCGAAGCTGCGCTCTACCTGACCGGCTACCGCCAGGAGGAGGTCTACGGCGTCCGGGCGGCAGCGCCGCTGGAGGTGGTGATGCCAATCCTCGGCGCCAGAATCGAGCATGTGCGCGACGTGCTGCAGGAAGCCGTCGCACACCGGCTCGTCGCACGCGGCATCGCCTACCTCCAGGGAAATGCCCAACTCGACGCTGACCGTACCGTCCACGTCACCTCGCCTGACGGACTGGCGCGCGAGGTCGTGGCGCACGCGGTGCTGGTGGCGACGGGGTCGCGTCCGATGCACTACCCGGGCATTCCCTTCGACGATCCGGACGTCTACGACTCCGACGCGATCTACTCGCTTCGCACCGTTCCGAAACACATCGTCATCGTCGGTGGCGGCCCGATCGGCGTCGAGTTCGCCACCGTGTTCACCGCGCTGGGTATCCCGGCCACACTCATCAGCAATTCCGATCGCCTGCTGCCCAACATCGACGGCGAACTGGCTGGGCTGGTGGTCGACGAGTTCCGGCGGCGCGGAGTCCAGCTGGTCTTGGGCGCCGGTGCGGACAAGGTAAGTCGCATCGACGGCCGGCTAACTGTCAGGCTCTCGACCGGCACCGTCCTGGCCGGGGACGCCGTTTTGTTCGCCGCTGGCCGCACCCCCAACACAGAAGGCCTCGGCCTCGAACCGGCCGGCGTGCGCGTCGACGCCCGCGGCCGGATCGTCGTCGACCGCTACTACCGGACGACCGCTCCAGGGATCTACGCAGCCGGCGACGTGGTCAAACCGGGGCTCGCCTCCAACGCCATGCAGCAAGGACGCGCAGCAGCAGCCCACGCCTGCGGACTATTCTTCGGCGTGGAGATCGACCAGACCGCTAGCAGCGCCGTCTACGGCCTACCCGAAGTCGCCAGCGTCGGGGCGACCGAAGAACAGATCCAGGCCACCGGCATCCCCTACGCGGTGGGCCGCTGCGACTTGGCCGTTACCCCGCGCGGGGCGATCGCCGGACACGGCGGGCTGCTGAAGCTGATCTTCCGCACCGATAATCGCAAGCTGCTCGGCGTCCACTGCTTCGGCGACATCGCCTCCGAAGTGGTCGGCCTGGGCCACGTCGTCCTCCAGCTCGGAGGCAGGGTGGAATTGTTCCTCACACTCGCGCTCAATACCCCGACCTACAGCTACGCCTACCATGACGCGACTGTCGACGGCCTGACCCAGCTGACCAAACTGATGGGCATAGCTGACTCCTAGCGCCAACGCCGGCCGCGCCCTCCGACAAACTCGAGGACGCCGGTGTGATCAAGGAGTTCAGCGACAAGTTGCGGAACAGGCTCTGGCAGGCCCCAGAGGTCTTGTCAGCGCTAGAGGGCTTCGCCGCCCGAGCCGGTCGCCGCGGCTGACTCCCGAAAGTTTCTTCGTTCGGACCGATGAGTCGGTGCGGTCTCGCTGGTACATACCCGCAAGAGACCGATCGAAAGGATCTGACATGAGTACCACCCGCAGCACCGAAGAGGCCGCAGTCCGCGACGTCATGACGCAGCTGTACGCCGCCTGGGCCGACAACGACGCCGACGCCTTCGCTTCGCACTACCTGGACGAGGCAACCGTGATCATGCCCGGGGTGCTCCACCAGGATTCAGCCG
>JAWWOY010000845.1:0-3397 GCA_033851195.1 Kribbellaceae bacterium
CGGCGAACACCGGGCGCGAGTTCGGGACCACGATCCGCCAGTACGTACCCCAGTAGCCGAGGCCGTCGACCCGGGCGGCGTCCTCCAACTCCCGAGGAAAGCCCAGGAAGTACTGCCGGAACAGGAAAGCGGCGAACCCGCTGAACAGCGTCGGGATGATCAGCCCGCGCAACGAGCTGACCCAGCCGAGCGACGAGACCACGATGAAGCTCGGGATGAACGTCACCGCGCCCGGGATCATCAACGTGGCCACGATCGCGTAGAAGATCTTGTCCGCGTGCCGGTACGGGATCCGGGCCAGGCCGTAGCCCGCCATCGATGCCAGCAGCATCTGTCCCCCGGTACCGAGGATGCCGACGACGGCAGAGTTGTAGAGCGCTCGAGCGATCGGCACTTGGCTGTCGTTGAACAACTCCTGGATGTTGCCCCACTGCAGATGCTTGGGGAACAAGGTCCAATTCGGTGAGGTGATATCCGCCTCGGTGGACAGCGCGTTGCGCAACACCAGGTAGAACGGCACCAGGAACAGGATCACCGCGATGATCAGGGCGATCCAGCGCAGCACCAGGGCGATCCGCCCGAGCGTGCTGCGGGAGTATCCGATCGGCTGCGGCGCACCCGTCGTACGGTCGATTGCTGCGGTCGCCATCAGTCGCCCGCCTTCCCGAAGCCGAAGATCCTGCTCTGCAGCAAGGTGAGGATCATGATGATGACCGCCAGGATGAGCGCGCCGGCGCTGCCGTGGCCGAGGTCCTGGATGGATCCGAGCGAGATGCTGTACAGGTAGACCAGCGGCGGCCGGGCGTAGTTCACGTTGCCGACCAGGTTGTAGAACTCATCGAACGCCTGGTAGGCCGCGATCAGGTTCAGGATCAGTACGGCGACCGACGTGGCGCGCAACTGTGGCAGCGTGATGAAGCGGAACGTCTGCCAGCCAGGGTTCGCCCCGTCGACGTACGCCGCCTCGTAGAGCGTCGGCGAGATCCGCTGCAACCCGGCGATGAACAGGATCATGTAGAAGCCCAGCTGCAACCAGAGCCGGACCGTGACGATCGGGAGCCAGTACCACGGCGGGCTCGCCGTGGACAGCCAGGCGATGCCGTCGATGCCGAACCAGCCGAGGATCGTGTTGGCCAGGCCGAACCGGACGCCGTTGAAGATGGACAGCCGCCAGATCAGCGACGCCACGACGTACGAGCAGGCCGTCGGCAGGAAGAAGACGGACCGGAAGAATGCCCGGGCCACCTTCACCTGATTCACCAGCAGCGCCAGCGCCAGCGAGAGCACGAACGTCAGCGGCACGATGAAGATCGCGAACACCGTGAACGTGCCCAGGCTGGACAGGAAGTTCGGGTCCTTCAGCATGTCCAGGTAGTTCTGCAGCCCGACGAATTTCGACGGCGTCACCGTGTTCTGCGCCTCGAAGAAGCTGAGGACCAGGCTCCAGATGATCGGCAGGTAGGAGAACACCAGCAGGCCGAGCACGAACGGCCCGACGAAAATCCAGAACCACAGCGCGTTTCCGGCGATCCCCTTCCGCCGGCCCGACCGCTCCGGCCCCTTGATGCGGGCCGGAGCGGGGGCGGTGCGCGTGCTCATCCGAAGAGCCGCGTCAGCTCTGCGTTGACCGTCTTCTCGGCCGTGGTGATCTCGGCCGCGGGATCGGAGCCCTTCTTGATGACGTTGGTGAGCATGTCGTTGAACGCGGTGCCCATCTTCGGGGTCCAGGCCGGGTTGTCGGTATGGCCGTACTGGGAGGTGAGCTTCACCGTCTCAGCCGCGACGCCGGCCTGCAGCTTGGACGCCTTCGCCGCCAGGCTCTTGCGCGGCGGGATGTGGAAGCCGTAGTTCAGGCACCAGTCCTCCTGCAGGTCTGTCTTGTCCACCCACAGCCACTTCACGAAGGCCTTCGCCGCGTCGACGTTCGGGCTCTTCGCCGAGACGCACTGGGTCCAGCCGCCGGAGTAGACGGCGGGCGTGCCCTGCGCATCCAGCTTGGGGAACGCGAACACGCCGAGGTCGTCGCCGAGCGCCTTCTGGAGCGCCGGCACCGCCCACATGCCGATCCACTGCATCGCGGCCAGGCCCTGGATCAGCGCGCTCGGGTCGAACCAGTCCGTCGGCGCTCCGAGCAACAAGCTCTTGCTGGCATAGAGCTCGTGCAGCTTCCCGAACGCCTGAGCCGCCCGCGCCCCGGTGAAGCCCGGCTTGTGGTCATCGGTGAGGTAGGAACCGCCGGACGACCAGAGCGCCGGTCCACCCAGGGCCAGGCCGCCGTCGTTGCCGACGAAAAGGCCCTTCACCTTGTTCGTGGTCAGCGCCTTCGCCGCCGCGATCAGGTCGTCCACCGTCTCCGGCGGCTTGATCCCGGCCTTGTCCAGCAGGCTCTTGCGGTAGTAGATCACCTGCGGGTCGACGATCATCCGAACGCCGTAGATCTTGCCGTCGACCGTGTTCGTCTGCAGGTCGCCCGGGGCGAAGTCGCTCTTGACGTCGGCAAGGATGTCGTCCAGCGCGACGACCTGGTTGCTCTTCACCATCGCGATGTTCAACTGGGTCTCGAACACGTCCGGGCCCTTGCTGGAGAGCAGGCCGGAGGCGAGCTTGGCGGCGTAGTCGCCCGGCGTCCACTGCACTGCCACGTTCGCGTTCGTGTAGTCCTTGGCGTACTTGAGCGCGGCCTCCTTCGTACCGGTCTCGCCGTACTGGTGGTACCACTGCGAGAGGGTGACCTTGCTGCCACCGCCACCACCGCTGGACGGTCTGCCGGTATTGCCGCCACAAGCTGCGGTGAAGGCAGCCAGGGCCGCCAAGCCACCAGTACGCTTGATCAGTTCACGCCGGGACAACCCGGCAGTCGGCACGTGAGCAGGCATGGATTCCACCTCCGAGAGCGGCGCCGCAACGCTGCGGCGCAAGCGGTAACCGAATTACTTAACGTAGTTAAGCATCCGGAATTCCCACACGTTACAACTAAATCGAACATCGCAACAGACCACATCAGGTGACAGTTCGGCACCAAGACCGACGTCGGCCCAGGGGCCCGCAGGTCCGGTCACGTTACCGCCAAGTGAATCGTTGGAGAGACCTTGGTGGAAAAGCCGCCGGAGCGCAAGCCCCTCGCCCGAGCATGTACGGATAACGGCGCTTCTCAGCTGCACCCCACCCGCGCCAGCCGGCCTGCGGCATCTGCTCGACTGTCTGGATGCTTGATCAGCGGGGTCAGGCGAAGTACTCCCCTGCTTCGGCCTTGCGGACCAGCAGCGCCGACGGCTCGAACCGCGGCCCGTACGCCGCCGCCAGCTCGCGCGCCCTGGCGAGGAAGCCGGGCAGGCCGCCGGCGTACGCGTTGATGTATTGCAGCGCGCCACCGTGCAGCGGCGGGAAGCCGATGCCG
>JAWWOY010000856.1:0-5050 GCA_033851195.1 Kribbellaceae bacterium
ACAGCTGGCACACCGTCGTACTGCTTGGTGAGGCCGGTCAGGGTCAGGCCGGTCAACGACCCGCCTTCGCCGGGATCTGCGACTTCACTTCCGGCATGATGCCGTCCGCGTCGCCGATCGGGGCGGCAGCCTGCGGGAACTTCGCCAGGACCTCCTGCGGGGTCATCACCGTCGTGTCACCCGGGTAGGGCTTGGTGTAACCGTTGGAGGCGTACCAGGTCATCCGGTTGAACGGCTCGAAGGCCAGCATGTCGACCTTCGAGAAGTCCTGCTGCTGCGACCAGGTGATCCACTGCTTCTCGACCGTGGAGGTGGCCTGGGCAGCGGTCTTGTTCATCGTGTCCAGCGGGATCGTGTTGGCCAGTGCCGTGTACGGCGTCAGGTCGGGCTTGTTGGTGAAAGCGTCGTACATGGGCTGGGCAGCCAGGTCCACCTGGTTCATCGGCGGCAGACCGAGGATCTGCTCGATCGTCCGCGTCACGTTGGTGAGGGTGTAGTTGGTGCTCACGACCGCGCCCCGCTTCGCGTACGGGCTGGCGATCAGGGCGACGTTACGGTGCCCGTCGACGTGGTCGACCCCGTTCTGCGAGTCGTCCTCGACGCTGACGACTACGGTGTCCTTCCAGTACTTCGAGTGCGAGACCGCGTCGACGATCCGGCCGACGGCCAGGTCACTGTCGGCCTGCATCGCGGCCGGCGTCGGGTAGCCCGCCGACGTGCCGTTGGTGTGGTCGCTGGACAGCCACAGCATGTTCAGGTTCGGCAGCTTCCCGTCCTTCTCATAGCCCTGCAGGTCCTTGAGGAACAGGTCGGTCCGGTACTGGTCCGGGATCCTCGTGTCGAACTGCGGGTAGTTGCGGCTCAGGATCCCGTCCAGCGAGGGGATGTCCGAGATGCTCTTGTTGTAGCCGACCGGCGTGTGCAGCTGACCGGTCTGCTTGCCCTCGAGGATCTGCGAGTCCTTGTACCAGTCCGCCCAGGTGCCCGCGGCGTTGGTGCCGTCAGGCGCGACGAAGCCCGCGGCGTACTCGCCCCAGACCTTGGCAGTCTTGCCGTGGGCCAGCGCGTTGTCCCAGAGGAAGCCGGACTTCGGGTAGACCATCGCGTCCGGCTGACCGTAGCTGCGGACGTAGTTCGCGTACGACCGCTCCAGGTAGTCGTTCACGAAGCCGGCATCCAGCCAGGTGTGGCCAGTCGCCGAGTTGGTGCCTTGGGAGTACAGATTGTCGATCAGCGGGAACTGCTGCGCGATCGAGTGGATGTTGGGCGTGATTGCGTTGCCGAACTGGGCCAGTGCAGGTGCGCCGTTGCCGCGCAGGTCGTCACCGAGCACCTGGTCGTAGGTGCGGTTCTCCCGCACCAGCAGGATCACGTGCTTGATGGTGGAGGGATCGCCGACCCGGGTCGGAACCGCCACCGGAGCAGCCTTCTGCTGCGCGGCGGCGTCGTTCTTGGTCTGCAGCGCGGTCCACTGGTTGTTCTCGAACACCGTCTGGGTGTACGCCGCCATCTGCTCAGGCTTCGGCGGGTCCATCAGCTGCACCACACCGACGTCGGAGTACACCTGCTTGCCGGTCGCGGGCGTCGTGCCCGGCCCCTGCGTGATGGTGCGTTCCTTGCCGAGGGCACCGACACCCTTGAGGTTACCGACGACGATCTTGCCGAGCTGCTTGTCGACGATGATCTTGCCCGGGTACCACGCGGTCGGAACCAGGCCGGCGAAGGCCGGGTTGCCGTTCGTGCCGTTCAGCTCGTAGATGCCGAGCGCGTTGTTGCGGCCCAGGCTGACGGCCAGGTGGTTGTCATCCAGCATCGCGAGCGCGTTCGGCGAGCTGCCGAGCGGCTGGCCGGGCAGCGGGTTCACGTTGAACGACCGCCGCACCTTGCCCTTCGTGGTGTCGAGGATGCTGACGGAGTCGTCCCCGGCGTTGGCCACCAGTACGTCGGTGCCGCGCGCGATCAGGGCGGTCGGGTCGAGACCGACCGTGTAGTCGCGAACCACCTGGTGGGTGCCCAGGTCGATCTCGCTCACCGTACCCGTGCTGGCGTGACCGTTCTTGGCGACGACTGCCGACGTATACGACTTGTTCGTGGTGTCACCCGCCACTGGCCGGCGCCCGGCCTCGTTGCCGATCAGCACGTGGTTGCCGACGACAACCAGGTCCCTAGGGGCCATTCCGACCGGGGTCCGCCAGGCGACGGTCCCGGTGGCGGAGTCGATGCCGACAACCGCGTTGTGGCCGGACAGTGTGGTGATGATCGTGGTGCCGTCCGGGGCCCACGCGAGGCCGCTGGGGATCGGCTGCGCGCCGGGTGCGTCCGCCGCGGTGGGCAGCGCGATCACGGCGGGATTGCTCAGCTTGCCGTCGGCCGCCACGTCGAAGCGGATCAGGTTCTTCGTCTGGGTGGCCCACAGCTTGTTGCCGTCTGCCGAGTACAGCAGCCCGCCGAGGCCGATATCGCCGCTGCCGGTGCCCTTGGGCGGTGTGTACTGCTGGACCACTTTGTTGCCGACCAGGTCGACGACGCTGAAGATGCCGTCGCCGGACTTGGTCAGATCGACCGCGGTCTTCCCGTCCGGGCGGACCGCAAGGTCCATCACCTGGCCGGTCTGCTCGATCGACGTACCGACCGGGCGGATGAATTTGTTCTCGGGCACGACCACCGAGCCGTCCTGCTGGCGGCCTACGGTCCTGTTACCGAGGGTCGGACCGGTGTTGGTGGCGGCCGAAGCCACCGCCGTTGTGGTGGCCAGCAGGGCGATCCCCGCGGCCGAGATGACTAGCCGTCTCTTGCTCATCATGCGCACTCCAAAGGGCGGAATATTGTGGCGCGATACATGGCGACGTTGTCAGATACTTCCCAGAAGCGCAGCGACGCGAACATGATTCCGAGGTGAACAATCGGCTATTTCGTGATTACGCGCGGCGTAGTACTTGTTGCGTAGTAGTCTGAGAAGCCGAAGGCTGAGAGGGGTGTCGGATGCAGGCCAATGATGCGCAAACCCTGGTGTTGTGCGTGCTCACCGACGGTCCGTCGCACGGCTACGCGATCAACGCGGCGATCGAGGAACTGACCGGCGAGCGCCTCGGCGCCGGCAGCCTGTACGGCGCGTTGACGCGCCTGGAGGCGAAGGGTTTGATCGAGTCGCTGGAAGAACAAGGTCGCCAGCGGCCGGTCAGGCTGACCCCTGAGGGCCGCGGGGTGCTGGAGCGTGAACTGCTGGCCATGGCCCGGGTGGCAGCCGTCGGCCTGAAGCATCTCGGGGTGAAGCCCGCATGAACGTCGACGTTCGCGACCTGGCACAGACTGACTGAGCTACCCCGCCTTCACCTCGGGGACTGCAGGGACGGTCCGTTCAGCAACGGCTCGGGCGTGCCGCGCAGGTCCGCTGGGTTACCCGCCTTGTACCGGGCCTGGCCGTGGTGCTTGCCACCGCGGCCGGGGCCGAGCATACTTCGGCGGTGATGATGGAGGGTTTGCGCCAGCGGCCTAGAGCAGCAGATTGAAGACGCTGAAGGCGCGTTCCCAGTGTTCTGTTTGCGGATTCTTCACCTCGGGGTCGATGATCTTGAAGGTGCGGGCGAGCGCGAGGCTGAGGCCGCCCACCACATCGGGCAGCCGGGACTCGGTCTCGTCGCTGATGGTCACGTCGAGCGGAGGCCACGTCGCGAGTTGGGCCAGGATCGGTTTGAGGTCGATCTCTTCGTCGAGCTTCCGGAACTGGTGGATGCTCTCCTGCAAACCCTTGGTGATCGGCAGGTCGTTCGGTTGGACGATGTCCCTGTCGTTCGCCTTCGCCGTGGCCTGACCGATCAGGAGCAGGTCGTAGAGCTTGCCGCTGACGAAGTCGCTATGGCGTTTGATGTCGTCCTTGTCGACGTCCAGAGCCGCTGCGACGCGGAAGAAGCGCTCGAACTTGTGCACGGCCATGACCGGCATACTGTCTCTCCTCAATTTGGATGGTCGGCCAAGTGAGCCTCGGCCTCCGAGGCGGTTTCAGGTGTCCGCGAGATGCCCGCAGCCGAATAGGCCTCGTCCGCATCGAGCGTTTCCCGCTCCAGCAATGCCTGGGCCAGCCGATTCAGGTTGATCCGGTGGTCCTGGATGGTCTTTCGTGCTTGCGCATTGCACTCGTCCATCAGGCGGCGGACCTCCTGGTCGATCAGCGATCGGGTGGCTGGGCCAGGACCGCGGCCGTCGAGTGCGAAGGGCTGCTCCTGATCGGGGCGGGGTAGGACGGACACCGGACCGATCGCCTCGGACATCCCCCAGCGGCCGACCATCTGGCGGGCGATCTCGGTGGCTTGTTCGAGGTCGGACTCCGAGCCGGTGCTGACGTCCCCGAAGGCAAGTTCCTCGGCCGCCCGACCGCCGAGCGCTCCGGCGATCCGCCCGCGGAGATACTCCGACAGGTAGCCGTACCGGTCCTCGTTCGGCGACTGGTAGGTGACGCCCAGCGCCTTCCCGCGGGGAATGATCGACACCTTCCGTACCGGGTCGGCCCCCTTGGTGAGCATGCCCAGCAGAGCGTGCCCGGACTCGTGATAGGCGGTGCGCCGCCGATCCTCCGGCGACATGGTGATCTTCCGGGCGGTCCCTAGGACGATCTTCTCGAGCGCGTCGCTGAAGTCGCGCCTGGTCACGCGGTCGTGACCGCGGCGGGCGGCCAGCAGCGCCGCCTCGTTGACGAGGTTGCGCAGGTCCGCGCCGACCATGCCGGGAGTGGCCGCGGCCAGATCCGCGAGGTCGACGTCCTCGGCGAGCGGCACCGAACGGGTGTGCACCGCCAGGATCTGTCGCCGCCCCTCGTGGTCCGGCGGGTTGACCATGATTCGTCGATCGAACCGGCCGGGGCGCAGCAGCGCCGGGTCCAGGATCTCGGGCCGATTCGTCGCGGCCAGCACGACGACCCCCTCCGCACCACTGAAGCCGTCCATCTCCGTGAGGATCTGGTTCAGCGTCTGCTCCTGCTCGCCCGCGCCGCCGACCGCGATCTGGCCGCGGGCACGGCCGATGGAATCGATCTCGTCGATGAAGATGATCGAGG
>JAWWOY010000868.1:0-2589 GCA_033851195.1 Kribbellaceae bacterium
CCGAACTCCTCCACCTGGTCCATCAGTTCGCGTGCGGCCTTCTCCATGTCGTCCGTGAGCGACTCGACCACGTAGGACCCGGCGAACGGGTCGACCGTAGCGGTGATGTCGGTCTCGTAGGCGAGCACCTGCTGGGTCCGCAGGGCCAGCCGGGCGGCCTTCTCGGTCGGCAGCGCGATGGCCTCGTCGTAGGAGTTGGTGTGCAGCGACTGGGTGCCACCGAGCACGGCGGCGAGGCCCTGGATGGCTACGCGGACCAGGTTCACCTCCGGCTGCTGCGCGGTGAGCTGGACGCCGGCCGTCTGGGTGTGGAACCGCAGCATCAGCGACTTCGGGTTCTTGGCGCCGAACTCGTCCCGCATCACCTGGGCCCAGATCCGGCGGGCGGCGCGGAACTTGGCCACCTCCTCCAGCAGCGTGGTCCGGGACACGAAGAAGAACGACAGCCGCGGCGCGAACTCGTCCACATCGAGGCCGGAGGCAACGGCCGCCCGGACGTATTCGATGCCGTCGGCAAGCGTGAAGGCGATCTCCTGCGCCGGAGTGGCTCCCGCCTCGGCCATGTGGTAGCCGGAGATCGAGATGGTGTTCCAGCGCGGCAGCTCGGTCTGGCAGTAGGCGAAGATGTCGCTGATCAGTCGCAGCGACGCCTTCGGCGGGTAGATGTAGGTGCCGCGCGCGATGTACTCCTTGAGTACGTCGTTCTGGATCGTGCCGGTCAGCTTGTCACCGGCAACGCCCTGCTCCTCGGCCACCAGTTGGTAGAGCAACAGCAGCACCGAGGCGGGTGCGTTGATCGTCATCGAGGTGGAGACCTGGTCCAGCGGGATCTTGTCGAACAGCAACCGCATGTCGTCGATCGAGTCGATCGCCACCCCGACCTTGCCGACCTCGCCGTGCGCGATCTCCGCGTCGGAGTCGTACCCCATCTGGGTCGGCAGGTCGAACGCGACAGACAGGCCCATCGTGCCGTGGTCGATCAACTGGTGATACCGCTGGTTGGACTCCGCGGCGGTGCCGAAGCCGGCGTACTGGCGCATGGTCCAGGGCCGCTCGGTGTACATCGTCGGGTACACGCCGCGGGTGAACGGGTACTCCCCGGGCTCGCCCAGCTTCTCCGCTGGGTCGAATCCCTCGAGTTTGTCGGGGCCGTAGACGGGGTCGAAGTCCCAGCCCGACTCGGTCTGGTGGCTCATAGCCTTCAACGTTAGGGGGACCAGACCAGAACCGATACGTCCGGCCTGGTGAGATCGAGCACTTGGCCGTCCAGCCACGGAGGCTGGTGTTACTCTTACCGGTAGGAATTCTTACTCGCGGAGGTTCCCCATGCGCATCAGGTCCAAAGGGCAGGTAACCATCCCGATGGATGTGCGTCAGCAACTTGGGCTGCACGAGGGTGACGAGGTGGAGTTCGTCGTCGACGGCAACACTGCCCGCCTAGTGCGGACAAAGACGAACGATTCCCACGGACACCGGCTGGCCGCCCGGCTTCGTGGCCGAGGCACCAGCGGCATGAGCACCGACGAGATCATGGAATTGTTACGTGGCGAAGAATGAACTGTCCCTGGTGCAGTCCCCTTCGACACTCGTCGACGCCTGTGTGCTCCTCGACCTGACCACCGACGATCCGAAGTGGGCCGATTGGTCGGCCGCGGCGCTGGCTCAGGCCGCAGATGAGGGTCCGCTGATCATCAACCCGATCGTCTACGCCGAGGTCTCCGTCGACTTCTCCTCGATCGAGGACCTCGATGAGGTGCTCAGCGGCGCGGACCTCAGGCGCGAACCGCTGCCCTTCGAGGCGGGCTTTCTGGCAGGGAAGGCCTTTGTCGCATACAGACGTCGCGGCGGCACCAGACGGTCTCCGATCGCCGACTTCTACCTCGGCGCCCACGCCGCCATAGGCGGCCACCGGCTACTCACCCGCGACGACGGACGCTATAGCACGTACTTTCCGACGGTCCAGCTGATCGTCCCTTGACGACCAGCTAGCTGACGGCTGGCAGTCCCACCAGATGGTGAATCAGTGATCCAGCAGTTCGGTGGCCAACGCATTGACCGACTGCCCACGCTCCTGGGCGCGGGCCGCCAGCCGTGCGTGCAGATCGTCGGGAACGCGGAGGAGCAGCTGTCTCATGCAGCCCAGGACCATCAGGTGCTATCACTCGCTGCGCCGCAGGCCGTCTAGGGCATTCAGGGCCAGGTCAACGTCGGCCTGGGTCGAGTAGAGGTGGAATGACACGCGCATCCGGCCGCCCCGTACGGCGGCGCGCACGCCCGCCGTGGCGAACCGCTCGTCAGCGCCCGGCACATCGGCCGACACGATGGCGGAGTCACCCGGGGGTAGGCCCAGCCCCGCCCGGAAGGAGTTGGCGAGCGTGACGTCGTACTGGTTGATCGCGGGGACGCCAATCTCTGCCACGAGTTCGAGCGCGGGTGCGGAGCCGACCATCGAGAACCAGGCGGGCGACTGGTCGAACCTGCGGGCGCTGGGGGCGAGTTCCATCGGCAGGCCGTAGTACGACCCGTGTACGTCGGCCGCGGCGTACCAGCCGGCGTTGATCGGACGGCACAGCTCGCGCAATCGAGGCG
>JAWWOY010000870.1:0-4977 GCA_033851195.1 Kribbellaceae bacterium
TGGCGGTCTCCGACGGCCCGAAGGCGATCGAGTTCTACCAGCAGGTGTTCGGGGCCGAGGTGATCAGCAGGCAGGACATGCCCGACGGCCGGTTGGGCCAGGCGGAGCTCAAGTTCGGACACTCGATGCTGCAGCTCAGCAGCGAGATGCCGCAGATCGGGCTGCGGGCACCGAACGGCGAGTGGGTGCACTCGTCGCTGGTGCACTACGTGCCAGACGTGGACGCCACCTTCCAGCAGGCGATCGAGGCCGGGGCACGGCAGGTGGAGCCGGTGTCGACGTTCATGACGGGGGACCGGTTCGGCACCGTGATCGACCCGTTCGGGCATCGCTGGGCGATCCTCACGAAGGTCGAGGATGTCTCCAGGGAGGAGGCCGATCGGCGGGTGAAAGAGTGGCTCGCCTCGAATCCGCAGGGCCTCGAAAAGGACTGAATCCCTCCAATGGGCAAATATTCTGCTGCCACCGATATCAGAAAAGCAGCCCGCCGGAACCGTCCCCTGCGGCAGTTTCGGCGGGCTGCTGACTAAGAGTGTGCATGCGATCACAGAGAATGGCAACCTATTGTCGTGAATTGCTCGCGTGCTCTCGGCAGGGCATGAGCGCACCGGCGGTGGTAGCGCGGTCCGGTAGGCTCTGGTCGCAAGAGCCTGGATGCCGGTGCAGATGAACAATCGGCGAACGCATCCGGGCTTCACCGTTTCCCGGCGGTCAGCCGACCGCGTGAAAAGGAGGGCTGAGATGCCCGCGATCGTGCTCGTCGGCGCCCAATGGGGCGATGAAGGCAAGGGCAAGGCGACCGACCTGCTCGGGAACACCGGCCGCGAGATCGACTACGTGGTCAAGTTCAACGGCGGCAACAACGCCGGCCACACGGTGGTGATCGGCGACGAGAAGTACGCCCTGCACCTGCTCCCGAGCGGCATCCTCACTCCCGGCGTCACGCCGGTGATCGGCAACGGCGTAGTGGTCGACCTGTCGGTGCTGTTCGAGGAGCTGGACGCGCTCGAGGCGCGCGGGCTGGACACGTCCAGGCTGGTGGTCAGTGCGAACGCGCACGTGATCCCGCCGTACAACCGGACCCTCGACAAGGTCACCGAGCGGTTCCTCGGCAGCCGCCGGATCGGCACCACCGGACGCGGCATCGGCCCGACGTACGCCGACAAGATGAGTCGGGTGGGGATCCGGGTCCAGGACCTGTTCGACGAGAAGATCCTGAAGCAGAAGGTCACCGGGGCGCTGGAGCTGAAGAACCAGTTGCTGGTGAAGGTCTACAACCGCCGCGCGGTCGCCGTCGAGGAGGTTCTGGACGAGCTGCTCGGGCACGCCGAGCGCCTCCGCCCGATGGTCGCTGATACCGGCCTGCTGCTCGGCCAAGCCCTCGATGCGGGCAAGACGGTGCTGATGGAGGCCGGTCAGGCGACCCTGCTGGACGTCGACCACGGCACCTACCCGTTCGTCACTTCCTCCAACGCGATCTCCGCCGGCGCCTGCACCGGCTCCGGCATCCCGCCGACCCGGATCGACCGCGTGATGGCTGTGGTGAAGGCCTACACCACCCGGGTCGGCGAGGGCCCGTTCCCGACCGAACTGCTGGATGCCGACGGCGAGTGGCTCCGCCAGCAGGGCTTCGAGTTCGGTACGACGACCGGCCGCCCGCGTCGCTGCGGCTGGTACGACGCGGTGATCGCGCGGTACGCCGCCCGCGTGAACGGTGTGACGGATTTCGTCCTCACCAAGCTGGACACCCTGACTGGGCGCGAGAAGATCCCGGTCTGCGTCGGGTACGACGTGAAGGGCGTCCGGCACGAGGAGATGCCGATGACGCAAACCGAATTCCACCACGCGACGCCGGTGTACGAGGAGTACGACGGCTGGGACGATGACATCACCGGCTGCCGCACCTTCGAGGATCTGCCGAAGAACGCGCAGGCCTACGTGAAGGCGCTCGAGTCCCTCAGCGGTGCCCCGATCTCTGCCGTCGGCGTAGGCCCCGAGCGCTCCCAGATAGTCATCCTCGACAACCGCATCTGATCCACCCCTGCGGCCAGGCCCTAGTGGCGCGAGTCGCCTTGTGCTGGTCATACCGTGGTCATACCCTGGCTTCATGACCGTGAAGAAGAAGACCCTCTCGTTCGACGAGAGCGTGTGGGCGGCCGTCGAGCGGCGGGCGCTGGAGGCCCATACAACCCCTTCGGCCTATGTGAACAACCTTGTGGTCCGCAGCGAACGGATCCACCGGGGCCTTCAGGCCGCTGCGGAGTGGCAGGCGGAGCACGGTGCCCTCACTGCGGAGGAACTCGCCTGGGCGGATCGCGCACTCGACCAAGCCCAGGCCGAGGCGGGCAACGGTCCGGCGGCGGAGGGATCCGCGGAATGACGCAGCTGGTTTACGACGCCGGGGCGTTAATAGCCGCCGAACGCGACGACCCTCGAATGTGGGCGCTCCACGTTCGTGCGCTGACGCGGGGGATCGAGCCGACTGTGCCAGCAGCGGTGCTTGCCCAGGTCTGGCGAGGAGCCAAACAGCGGGGTCTGCGGCGGCTCGTCGATGGCTGCCAGGTGAGGCCGTTGACTCAGGAGGCGGCTATGACGGTTGGTGAACTACTGGCCGTCGCTGGACGTGCTGATGTGGTCGATGCGCAGGTCGTCGCCTGTTGTCTTGAGACAGCCTCGACTTGTGTGACTTCCGATCGGGCTGACATCGCTCACCTGGCGGATGCGGCTCACACAGGAGCATGGCGGGGCAATACGCGTTGGAAAGTGCCGATCATCGCGCTGTGAGGACTGCGAAAGGTGCAGGCTCTGCAACCGATCAGGGGGAGTTCGCGGGTCGGCCGATCAAGGGGAGGTCGCGGATCAGGGGGAGGTCGCGGATGTTGCCGACGTTGGGGCTGCTCGGCAGAGTGGGGGCGTGGATGGGGGTGCGGGCCCAGCTCGAGCCGCCGCCGCTGGCTGCACTGATGAAGGCAGAAGTGGCCACGACCAGGAGGAGTACCGAGACCAGTGTGCTCAGCCACGCCGGGCGGATAGCTCCGCGCAGTCCCGCCCGGGCACCACGCCGCAATGACGAGCCGCCAGGCCCCCACCAGGCGACAAGCAGTCCAGCCACTGCGGCCACGCCGAAGCCGACTGCTGACAGTGGTTGCCAGGCCAGGCCCCGGGAGGCAGCAACGCCTGCTGTGGCGATTCCGCCGACCAGGATCCCCGTCAGGAGCGGCGGGATCAGACAGGGAAGGGTGACCAGGGCGGCCGTGACCAGGCGAACCGGGCTAGCCGCCACAGCAACGAGCCCGTCCGATCGGCCTGGCCCACCCCGGACCTGCCGACGCCGCAGTAGCGCGGTGCTGGTCCGGTCGATCACCCGGGCGATGACGATCAGTACCACGGCTACGAGCAGGCCCACGCCCGGTGAAAGCGCCGTCAGCCCGGCGAGCGCCAGCATCAGCGCCAGCAGCAGCCCGGAGCGAGTGGGTAGGAGATGCGGCTGGACCGGCGCCCCTGGCTGTGCAACCGGATCTTGGTTCTGCCGCTTGGCCACGACGTTCTGCGGTGTGGCATTCCCCTTGTACGGCGAACCGCCCTGAGGCGCCGGGTTCCCTTGAGAGCGATACGGCTCCTGATACCCCTGCCCGTATGGCGAGCCGGTGAGCGGCGCGGCATTCGGTGAAAAGCCAGCAGGTGATCCCGCCACAACACCAGGACCAAGCCCAAGGCCGGCTGCGGGATACCCCACAGCCGCACCACCCTGGTATAGAGGCAGAGCCGGCGGCTGAGCAGCAGTCGGCGCCGGGCTGTAGGTAGCAGGGTGACTCGGGACCACCGCCGCGCGGGCCTTCTGCTGCGCTGCAACCACCCGCAGCTTGTCCCGCAATGGCGAGAAGGCAGAGAGTGGCGGGATGACCGGCGGAACCAGTTGCGCCACCGCGACCGGGTCGTCGTACGGGACAGCCGGTTTGCCCTCTGGCATGACGCGCGTCATCACTGTGGTCGGCGGATTCAGCACAACGGGCGTCTTGGGGACGTCCTCTGTCGGGGTGTGCGGGTTCGGGACCAGCGCGTCGCGTCCCTCGGCGTACCGGCTGAGACCTGTCATGATCTCGGCCTGGGTAGGTCGGTCGCGGCGGTCCGGAGAGAGCGCGGCGGCCAATAGCGGCTTCAGGCGCGGGTCGAGGCCCTCCAGGTCAGCCTGGCCGGTGTGCACCCGGTGCAGCACCGCCTCGAACGGCCCCTTGCCGAATGGGCGCCGAGCAGTCGCGGCAAACACAACAGTCGCGGCCCAACCCCACCAGTCCGCGGACTCGGAGACTAGCTCGCCCTCGATCAGCTCAGGAGCCAAGTAGCCGGGCGTACCGATCACTAGACCGGTAGCGGTGAGTCGGAGGTCATCAGCGGCCTGGGCGATGCCGAAGTCGATCATGACCGGCTTGCCGTTCATCATCATTACGTTGCCGGGCTTGAGGTCCCTGTGTATGACCCCGGCGGCGTGGATCGCCTGCAGGGATTCGGCCAGACAGCCGGCCAGCGGTAGCCAACGCTGCGGCGTGAGCGGTCCACGCGTGTCCACCTGCTCGTCCAGCGGCCGGCCGGGAACGAAGCGGGTGACCAGGTACGGGCGCTCCGCGTGCAGGTCGTGGTCCAGGATGCCGGCGACGCCAGGGTGGGAAACCTTCTGCAGCGTGGTTACCTCGCGCTCCAGCCGGGCACGAGCGACCGGGTCGTGCGCCACGTTCGGGCGCAGCACCTTGAGTGCGACCTCTTGGTGCTCGGGGCTTTCCGCGAGGTAGACGACACCCATGCCGCCCTGCCCGAGTCGCCGGATCAACCGGTACGGCCCGATGCGTTCCTCGACCTCCGCAGAAGGAGGCCTTCCCCCTGTCGCTGACATGCCATCTACCGTACGTCGACTGCAGCGCACTGACAGCCTCGTTTACCCAGCGCGCCGGGTCCGCTTCTCTCCGGCATTGCCTACGGCCG
>JAWWOY010000872.1:0-18883 GCA_033851195.1 Kribbellaceae bacterium
TGTATAGCGTCACCGCACCGCCGTAGGCGATCGACGACGAGCTGGCGGCGGCAGTGGATCGGCTGCCGATGAGCGTGGTGCTGACCCCCGGGCCGAACTTGCCGGAGCTGTCCTTCACCCAGGCGCCGAACGCGTAGCTCGTCGAGTTCGCCAGGCCGGTCGCCGTCGTCGAGCTACCTGTGCCGGCGTAAACCCCCGTGCCGACGTTCGGGATCGCGGGCGGGGTGGTGCCGGTGTTGCGCCGGACGACGATCTGGCCGAGCGGCGTACCGGCGGGGGCCGTCCAGTGCAGCGAGGCCGACCCGTACGCGCCGGTGCCGCCGAAGCCCGTGACCGGCGGCGGCGGCGCCGTCAGGTCTGCGGCATTGGCGTCGATGTTCATCTTGACGCCGCCGTAGGTCTCGTCTTTGTTGGCGTACTGGTGCACGCGCTGGTGGTTCGTCCAGGCGGTGACGCTGATGTCGGTGCTAGTTGTGTCGGCGACGTTATTCAAGCGTGAGAACCACAGGTTGTCCGGCCGCGTGTACCTGACGTCGGTGTATCCGATGTTGAAATCAGCACCGTCGTTGTACGCACTGATGTAGGCTCCGCCGACGTAGCCGAGGGTGTTCAGCTTCAGCGTCCATCCGCTGATGTACGACAGCACGGCCGCCGTGCAGCTCGCCGTGGGTGCGTAATTCTCGATGTCGCTGTAGATGGCGCTGCGCTGACCGAACCCCAGGTTGGCTGCGGCAGTAGCCGCGCTGGCTGCGGCGGTACTCCCTTGGGTCCGGGCAGTGGCCGGGTCGGCCGACATCGAGCTGCGGTAGCCGCCGCACGGCGCCTGCATACCGACATCGAGGAGCAGGAACTGCCAGCCTTTGGCGGCGTTTGTAGCCACCCAGGCCTGAGTCAGGTTCGGCTGCGCGCAATACCGCAGACCGCCGCTGATGTAGAGACCGACCGCCGTGTACGGAGATGGCGTTGAAGACGACTTCCAGGCATCCATAGTCGACTGGGGCGGCGCCGTGCAGGCGTCGAAGGCCTTGCCGTTGAGGGTGCCGGTGGCGACGATCGAGGCAGTGGTGGCCATGGCCGCCCTCGGACGGACCAGCCGGGCAGCCGTCCCGCCGCTGGTGAGCTGGGCGCCGCCGAGGATCGTGCGGACGGCCTGCTCCTGGTCCGGTGCGTGGTACGCCGTCACGAGCACGCCCGCGTCCTGCACTGCCACCTGGATCTCGCCATCGGTGGAGCGAGTACCCGCGGGCGGGGTCGCCGTACCGGGCAGGGCGACAGTTGCGTCGCGGCCGGCAGTAGCGGTGGCGAGCGGCTCGATTACCAGGCCATCGGTGCGACCGGTGAGATGGGCCGGGCAATTCGGCTGGGCGTCGCTATGGCCGAGGTAGACCGCTGACTGGTCGAACCGCACGCAGGCTGTCGGCTGCTTGGCGAGGTCGACGACCTTCCAGTCGCCTGGCACCGTGACCTTGTAGCCGTGGTACGAAACCACCTGGTCGGTGGCACCCTGAGCGGGGTTCAGGCTGGTTGCCACCAACCCGGCGACCAGCGCGACAACGGTGGAAAGGACAGCAGGTCTCCAGTACTTCACAGCAAGCTCTCCTCGAGGCGGCGAATCGGGCCGTCTGGGAGTGTATGTCAGTAACTTTCCACCGAGCGCCTCTGGGTTGCCACAAACTGGAGGCCACCGGGATGGTCACCGCCCGCTGTTGGCCAACGAGTCAGAGGATGTAGCGATCCCCCGGGCGCAGCACCCGGAGCCAGCAACACCCGTATGGTCCGACCTGATGCCGCACGGTCCCGTCCAGGGCCACATCTGTCGTTGCCCCCGTGAGCAGGTCCACCACCCGTGCACCTACCCCACTGCCCGCTAGTGCCAGCGTCACCTCGGCCTGCTCGGCGGAGAAGTTGTGCAACGCGATGACGGTACCGCCCTCGAAGTCGGACCGGTGCGCGAACACCGACGGCGCCTCGTGCTCGAGGATCGTGCACTCGCCCCAGGACAGCTCCGGGCACTCGCGGTAGCGCAGGATCAGCAGCTTCACCCAGGCCAGCAACGAGTCCGGATCGCGCCGCTGGTCGGCGACGTTGACGTGGTCCGGGCCCAGCTCGCCCTCGACCATCGGCCCGGCCAGTTCGCCAGGGTCCGCGGTCGAGAAGCCGCCGTTGAAGCCGCGGGTCCACTGCATCGGCGTCCGGACGGCGTTGCGGCCCTCGGCGCCGAGGTTCTCCCCCATCCCGATCTCCTCGCCGTAGAACAGCACCGGCGTGCCGGGCAGGGAGAAGAGCAGGCTGTAGACCATCCGGATCCGGGCCGGATCGTTGCCGAGCATCGACGGCAGCCGGCGACGCAGCCCGCGCCTGTACAGCTGCATGTCCTCGTCCGGCCCGAACGCGGCGAAGACCTCCTGCTTCTCCTCCTCGGACAGCTTGTCCAGAGTCAGCTCATCGTGGTTGCGCACGAACGTGCCCCACTGCGCCTCCTCCGGCGGGTCCGGCCGCTGACGCAGTGCCTTGATCAGCTCGGCCGGATCCGACCGCGCCAGGGACAGGTACAGCTTCTGCATGCCGATGAAGTCGAAGCACATCGTCAGTTCGTCGCCGTCCTCGTCACCGAAGAACCGGCGGGTGTCCTTGTAGGGCAGATTGACCTCGCCCAGCAGGACGGATTGACCGCTGCGCCGGTTCAGGAAAGCCCGCAGGTCTCTCAGGTAGTCATGCGGGTCGGGCAGGTCCGCCGCGTCGAGTGCGCCCTCCGTGTCCAACAGGAAGGGCACCGCGTCGACCCGGAACCCGGACAACCCGAGCCGGAGCCAGAAGCCGATCACCCGGGTGATCTCCTCCCGCACCTCCGGGTTGGCGATGTCGAGATCCGGCTGGTGCTTGTAGAACCTGTGCAGGTAGTACTGCCCGGCCTGCTCGTCGTACTGCCAGAGGCTGTTCTCCTGGTCCGGGAACACCACCCCCTCGGCCGCGTCCGCCGGCGGATCGTCTCGCCACACGTACCAATCCCGGTACGGCGACTCGCGCGACGCCCGGGCACTGCGGAACCACGGGTGCTGGTCCGACGTGTGGTTCACGACCAGGTCGGCAATCACCCGGATGCCCCGGTCTTGCGCCAGCATGATCAGCTCGGCCAGGTCGCCGTGCGTGCCGAGCCGCGAGTCGACCCCGTAGAAGTCGGTGATGTCGTAGCCGTCGTCCCGGTCGGGCGTCGGGTAGAACGGCATCAGCCACAGGCAGGTGATGCCGAGCTCGGCCAGGTGGTCGATCCGCTGCGACAGCCCGCGGATGTCACCCCGGCCGTCGCCGTCGGTGTCGAAGAAGGTCTCGATGTCCAGGCAGTAGATGACGGCGTTCTTCCACCAGACGTCGGCGGTCTCGGTCAGCCTCACGGTCGGCTCGCCTCCAACTGGGGCAGCACTTTGTCGCCGAAGACGTCGACGAACTCCGTCTGTTCCCGGCCCACGTGGTGCAGGTAGATCGCGTCGAACCCCAACTCGGCGTACTGGTTCAGCCAGTCGGCATGTCGTGCCGGGTCACTCGAGACGCGGACGACTCTGTGCATCGCCTCGGGCGGCACGTGGTCGGCGGCTTGGTCGAACGCCTCCACCGTCTCGATGTCCCAGCACAACGGCGGCGCGAACACGTTGGTCCGCCACTGCTCGTGAGCGATCGCCTCAGCCTGCTGCTCATCGGGGTGGTAGCTCAGATGCACTTGCAGGCAGACCTTTCCGCGACCACCCGCCTCCCGGTAGGCCGCGATCATCCGGCGCAGGTGATCGGGTTCGGCGGCGACGGTTATCAGCCCGTCGGCCCAGCCGGCCACCCACTCGGCGGTCTTGGTGGAGACGGCTGCTCCGAGCAGATCGGGAGGTGTGTCCGGCAGCGTCCAGAGGCGGGCGCGATCGACCGTGACCAGGCCGTCGTGGCTCACTTCCTCACCCTGCAAGAGTTTCCGGATCACCTGGACGGACTCGGCCAGTCGCTGGTCCCTGATCTCCTTGCGGGGCCAGCCCCCGCCGGTGATGTGCTCGTTGCCGGCCTCGCCGGTGCCGAGCGCAGCCCAGAACCGGCCCGGGTACATCGAGGCCAGCGTGCCGATCGCCTGCGCGATGATGGCCGGGTGGTACCGCTGACCCGGTGCGTTCACGACGCCGAAGCTCAGGCCGGTCGCCTGGAGAGCTGCACCCAGCCAGGACCAGGCGAAGCCGGACTCGCCCTGCCGTTCGCTCCATGGACTGAAGTGGTCCGAGCACATCGCGGCCGTGAACCCGGCCTGCTCCGCGCGGACCACCGCCGCGAGCAGGTCGGCGGGCGGGACCTGCTCGTGCGAGGCATGGAATCCGTAGACAGTCATAGCGTGGCCGGTGCCCCGGCCTGCTCGTCGCTACACCTCTGCGGAGGGCCGGGGAGTCTGCCCCCGCTGCGGATCCCGTCACCGCGGCTGCCCGGCCGGGCCGCTGATCCGTCCCGCACCTTCCGCCGCAACTGCCGGGCTCCGCCGTACGGCGTACCTGATGCTGCTCGGTTTGTTGCCTTGGACAACAGTAAAGCTGGTCTGGGGTCTCGGCGGCGATGCCCTCGGGATCTGCCGGTGTACGGGTTCTCGCTGCTGGCGCTTGGCTGCCTGATGCTGGCCGGCGCCATACCGGCGCCAACTGACACCGGGGCCAAGCAGGCCATGACGCTTCTCCGCGGATCCAAGAGCGCTCGCAGGGGCGCAGCCGCGGCAGCCTTCGGTCGCGAGGCGGTCGAACACTCACAGGGCGGCCGTCGATCGACCCTGGAGCCAGCCCAGGTGAGCAGTCGCCTGTTCGCCAGCTCCGGCTGCCCCGCGCCCTGGACGCGGACCTCATCGCCTACGCGGACAGCGTCTGCGGACGGTCCGCATTTCGGTGCTGCAATCGCTCAGCTTTCGGCGTTGGTATTGGTTTGGTCGACCAGGGCGCTGGCTACGACGCGGAGCTTGATGTTGCCGGTCTGGGAGAGGCGGACCAGGAAGGCGAAGGCGCGATCCGAGTCGAGGCGGTAGCGCTCCATCACGATGCCCACTGCCTGACCGATCACGTTGCGGGTGGCCAGCGCCTCGTTCAGGGTCTCGTCCTGGCGGGCCCAACCCATTGCGACGGCGACCTGGCCGGCGAACATGCTGCCCAGGTGGACCGCATCCAGGTCGATCGCATCGACCTCCTGCGCGTAGAGATTCAGTGCACCCCGGGTATGCGGCTCGGCGCGGAACTGGAACGCAACCTGCGAGCCGAAACCCAAGGCCGCCGCTTTGGGCCCGAAATCAGGCCAGCGCGGATCGGTGGCCAGGTCGCCGACCACGACGATGGGTTGCTCCAGCGCCGCATCCAGGCAGGGACCTTCGTGCAACTCGTACTGCAGATGGTCCGCGCGCATGACGACCGGGCCGGTCGGCGCCAGTGTCTCGATCCGGCCTTCCCGGGTGGTGATGGAGATGCTCGCCTCGGTGACCCCCGGAATGGTGTCTGCGGCACTGCGAGTGATCAGCTTCAGCGTCTCGTCCAGGTCCATCGGTGCACGTAGTGCAGCAGCCACCTCAGCCATGGCGTCAGCGACGTCGATATGCAGCGTATTCGGTTCCATCGGTCAGCTCCTTCTGCAGAACCGACCCCCCAACCGCCGGCTGTCAGTCCCCATACTGCCTCAAGAAGCCACCCAGATAGAGCGACCCCGACGCTGTCGGTTTCAACGCCGAGGCCTAGAGGCCGTGATCGCTCGAGCGTCACAATCCCATGTTCTCCCGGTGCCCGATTCGCGCTCGTCCATGCGCCGCTCCGCCCTTCCGGTGGCGGATCCGCCCCGGCGCCGGGCCAGACTGTGGAGCCCGTCACAGAACGGCTTGGAGGCCGATTTACCGCAGCGGCAGAGTGCGATTGTGCCGCGATGCAGGTCGATCGGCTCGCCATCCTCATCCAGTAGCTGGAAGTCGCCGCGGATCAGCAGCGGCCCGTCCGGATAGGCGCGGATAATGGTCTCCGGGACTTGCTCAGACTCGTCCATACCGGCCCTGTACCCGGGCCTATGAATTCCCGGAGCCCGGTGTGTTTCGGTCCGGGTACCGGTCGGGTCCCTCACCAAGGAGCCTGGACATGCACCTGCCACCATCTCGCGGACCACTCAGCTCCTGGGTGATCGCGCACCTCAGTGGCCACACCAGCGCGCCGCCGCTACTCAGCGCGAACGGTACGGCGCCCTGGTCCGACGAAGATCTCCAGCTCGCGCTTTGGTGTTGCTACGAATTGCACTACCGCGGATTCGACGGGGTCGAGCCGGAAGCCCAGTGGGACCTGGAACTACTGGCGTTCCGCGCCCAGCTGGAGATGCCCTGGTCGCGGTGGCTGCTGGCGACCTACACGCCGGCGATTCGGCGTGCCGGTGCGCCGTCACAGCTACTCCGGGAGATGGTCGACTCCGACCAGGGGCCCAAGCTGGCGGCGTACCTGCATCGACATGCCGACCTGGGCCAGTTCCGCGAGTTCGTCCGGAACCGCTCGATCTATCAGCTCAAGGAGGCCGACCCACACAGCTTCGGCATCCCCCGGATCGACGGACCCGCGAAGGCCGCGCTGGTCGAGATCCAGGCCGACGAGTACGGCGGCGGCCGGCCCGAGCGGATGCACGCCGAGCTGTTCCGGACGACGATGCGCTGGCTCGATCTCGACGACACCTACGGCCGATACGTCCCCGACGTGCCGGCTGTCACGCTGGCGATCTCGAACGTGATGTCGCTCTTCGCCCTGCACCGCAAGTGGACCGGTGCCCTGCTCGGACACCTTGCCGCCCTGGAGATGACGTCCACCCTGCCGAACCGCCGGTACGCCGCCGGGGCCCGACGGCTGGGCGCTGACGACAAGCAGGCCCAATACTTCACCGAACACGTCGAGGCGGATGCAGTCCACGAGCAGATCGCAGCCCATGACCTGTGTGACGGCTATGTCGCGCAGCAGCCGGAGGCGGTCGCGGACATCCTCTTCGGCGCTGCCTGTTCGCTGGGGCTGGACAACCTGTTCGCCGAGCAACTCCTGACGAGTTGGGGTGTCGGCGACGCCCGTGCCAAGGCCGCGAGCTGAGCGATCAGGAGCGGCGTTCGCAGTCCTGGCCGGGAGACCTCGTGAGGGCGTCGAAGATCATGGCGAGCCCGAACTCGAACTCGTCCGGCCATCAGCGGCTACCCGGAGACAGCCAGGTTCGTTACGGAACGTGACTACGGTGGCCGTGTGTAGCCCCGGCCTTGCAGCGGGGGTCCGACAAGCGGAGAGTGAAAAGCCAGGGTCGCGGCGGCACCTGAACCGCGAATCGAAACCTCGAGGACCCTTGGAGGTCTCCATGGCACAGTTCCTCTTCCAGGTCGCCTACACCAGCGAATCCTGGGCCGCCCAGGTCCGCGAGCACGGCAACGTGCTCGAACGGATCCAGCCCCTGCTCGACGGCTGCAAAGGAAGCGCCACCGGCTGCTTCTATGCGTTCGGCGACTACGACCTCGTCCTGCTCGCCGACTTCCCGGGCGACGAGGAGGCAGCCGCCTTCTCCCTCGCCGTGACGGCCGGAGGGTCCATCAAGTCGATCAAGACGACGCCGCTCCTCAGCGTCGACCAGGGCATCGCGGCGATGAGGCGCGCGGAGGAGGTCGGTCGCAACTACCACCCGCCGGTCGCCAGGACCACCGCGCCTCTCGCGTAGACCCGACTGGGCGGCATGTGCCCCGCTTGCTGGTCAAGCCTGGCCGCGGACTCAGGGCGACTGCGGCGTGTCGGGGGTGAGCAGCCGCTGGTTGAACGCCTCGGCCACGGCGGCAGCGCGGTCCCGGACGCCGAGCTTGGCGTAGATGTTCAGCAGGTGGCTTTTGACCGTGGCCTCGGTGATGAACAGCCGGGTGGCCGCCTCACGGTTGGTGTTCCCGGCTGCCACGAGTTCGAGGACCTCGAGTTCCCGCTGGCTGAGCAGTTGCGGGGCGGGTGTCCTGACCCGGTTCATCAGCCACGCCGCCACCGAGGGCGAGAGCACGGTTTCACTCTTGGCGGCGGCCCGCGCACCTCGCAGCAGGTCCTCCCGGGGGGAGTCCTTGAGCAGGTAGCCGGTCGCGCCCGCCTCGATCGCCGGTAGTACGTGGGTGTCGGTGTCGTAGGTGGTCAGAACCAGTACACGCGCGGTGACGCCGAGCCTGGCCAGCTCGGTGATCGCGGTCAGCCCGTCCATGCCCGGCATGCGCAGGTCCATCAGGATGACGTCGGGCCGGAGTTCTTCGGCGAGCCGCACGGCTTCGGCGCCGTCCGCCGCCTCGCCCACCACCTCGAATCCGGGCGCGGCGGCGAACATGCTGCTCAGCCCGTCCCTGACGACGGGGTGGTCGTCCGCGATCAGCAGCCGGATCGTGGTTTCGGTCATGCGTGGCTCCCGGTCGGCAGGGTGGGGATGGAGGCCGAGATCCCGGTGCCGGCGCCGGGCTCGGACTCGATCCGCAGAATCCCGGACAGCCCTTCGACCCGCTGTCGCATGATGGTAAGGCCGAACCCGCCGCCGGGGGATGACGTCTGCGACGCAGCGTTTCTGGCCGTGCCGGCCGCAAGCTCCGCGGGATCGAAGCCCCTGCCGTCGTCACGCACGTCCAACGCCACCTCGTGCTGCAGGTAGGAGAGCGTCACCCCGACCCTGGTCGCGTGCGCGTGCTTGGCCACGTTGGCCAGCGCCTCCTGCGCCGTGCGCAGTAGCGCGAACTCGGCCTCCAGTGCCATCGGCCGCACCGTGCCGGTGGTCGTGACCTGGACGGGGAGCCCGCGCAACTGCGACCACCGGTTGGCGACGTCGGCGAGTGCGTCGCTCAGGCGCGCGGTTTCCAGTGGCTCGGGCCGGAGCGCGTGGACCGAGCGCCGGGCCTCGGACAGGCTCTCCCTCGCCAGCTTCTTCACGGCCTCGAAGGGCCGGTGCCACTGTTCCGGGACCTCGTGGATCTGTTCGGCGGCCTGGAGTTGCGTGATGATCCCGGTGAGTCCCTGTGCCAGGGTGTCGTGGATCTCGCGGGCCATCCGCTGGCGCTCGTCGAGGACCCCTGCTTCCCTGGCTTGGGTGAGCAGTTGGGTGTGCAGGCCGGCGTTCTCGGCGAGTGTCGCCTCCAGCATCTGGTTCGCCCGGCTCAGCTCGGCAAGGGCCTGGTCGCGCTGCTCCTTCTCCTTCTCAGCGAGCCGGATGAACCAGGCGAGGCCGCCCATGCCGACGACGTTGACGACAACGATGGTCACGGAGGTCGTCGACCGAGAACGGTTGTTTTGGCCACGCCGGATGCCTGCGCGGTACCGGCCACGACCGCCACGGCGACCACGCCCGGCAGCCGCCATGGCCAGGGGAGGATGGTGAAGGCGTAGATGTAGGCGGCCGGGGTGAACAACCCGAACGCGGGTTCCCGCACCACCAGGGTCGCGGTCAGCACCATCAGGCCGGTGAAGAACACCCCCATCATCAGTGGCCGCTCCCACCAGGCGGGACGCAGGGTGAACATGACGAGCATCCACGCCGCGGTCAACCCGCACAGGCTGAGGTCGATGAGCAGGGAGTCGCCCGCCGAGTGCTTCCCGATCACCGTGAATACGACGAGGCCCGCCAGCAACGTGTACGGCACTGCGGTCACCAACAGAAGCGGTGGCTGCCCCTGCGCCGCGATCCGGGGCCTTGGTGTCTGCCTGCTCAAATCCCGTCCCCTCCGGGTGCCGAGCCTATTGCCAGCGGAACCATCGGACCGAGATGACTGTGCACACGACCGCGTAGAGCGCCAAGGTCACCAGCGGCTGGGAGGACGGGAAATCGCCCTGGGACGCGTCCTGGAATGCCTGCATGCCTGCGCCGAGCGGGGTGTAGTGGCTCATGTTCTGCAGCAGCCGGGGCATTTGCGTGATCGGCACCCAGAGTCCGGCGAAGAACATCATCGGGAAGAACAACACCGTGCCGATCGCCGTGGCCGGGCCACGCCCGGGCGCCAGTGCGGTGATCAGCAGGCCGATCGAGAGCAGCGCGGCGGCCGCGAGCAGCCAGCAGCCGGCGAAGCCGGCGAGGTTCTGCGGCAGGCGGACGCCGAAGCCGAGCTTGGCCACGGCGAGGAACAGGACCACCGCGACGAGCGCGAGGGCCAAGTTGGCCACGAGCTGGGCGGCGAGCACCCGGGCCGGGCCGATCGGCGTGGTCTGCATGCGCCGCAGCACGCCGTTCTCACGGTATGCCGCGAGCGCGTTCGGCAGAGCGACCAGTGCCAGCATGGCCAGGTTGAACAAGACCATGACAGGCACGTAGAGGTCGAAGTTCGACAGGCCGCCGTTGGCCTCCTCAGGCTGCCTCAAGGCGGGGATGTTGCCGAGGATGATCAACAGGATCAGCGGGAAGCCAACGCCCCAGAGGGGGCCGACCTTGTCGCGGATGCTGAGCTTCATCTCGACTTTGATGAGCGGCCACGTCGCGGAACCGCTCTTGGCGGTGACCGGGAGCGCGGCGGTGTTCGCGGCAGACATGAGTATGGCTTCCTCTCGCTGTGGTTGAGCTACTTCGGGTCGGATCCCGAAACGTCACCGAGGCGTTTCCCGGTCAGCTCGACGAACGCGTCCTCCAGGTTCGCCTGCTCGACGCGCAGCAGTTCGGCCACTATCTGATTGCGGGCCAGTACGGCCGTGACGGCGTTGAGCGCATTGTTGTTGCCGTTGACGATGACCAGCTCGTCCCGGCGGGTGACGCTGGAGACGTCGGGCAGGCCGGTCAGCAGCTCGTCGTCCATCTGCTTGGACGGGCGGAACTGGATCCGTTGCTCGAGGTGGGCCCGCTCGGTCAGGCCGGCCGGGGTGTCCACCATGACGACGCGGCCCGCGTCGATCAGCGCCACCCGGTCACACAGCCGCTCGGCCTCCGCCATGAAGTGGGTGACCAGCACGATCGTCACCCCGCGGGAGCGCACGCCCTCGATCAGGTCCCAGGTGTCGCGCCGTGCCTGCGGGTCAAGGCCGGTGGTGAGCTCGTCGAGTATCGCCACCCGAGGTCTGCCGACGAGCGCCAGCGCGATCGACAGCCGTTGCTTCTGGCCACCGGACAGCTTGCCGTACCTGATCTTCGCCTTCTTCGCCAGGCCGAGGGCGTCCATCAGCCCGCGCCAATCGGCCGGCTCGGGATAGAAGGAGCTGTAGAGCTCCAGGGCCTCGGCGACCTGCAGCCGCTCGGGGAGCTGGCCGTCCTGCAACTCGACACCGAGCCGCCGGGTCAGCTCGGCGCGGTCCCGGCGGGGATCGAGCCCCAGTACCTTGATCTCACCCCGGTCTGGCGCACGGAGGCCCTCGATGCACTCCACGGTCGTCGTCTTGCCGGCTCCGTTCGGGCCGAGGATCCCGAGGATCTCGCCCTCCTGAACGGTGAGCGAGACGTCGTCGACCGCGACATTGTTCCCATGGCGTTTGTGGAGGTTGCGTACCTCGATCACCGGTGGCATGCGTGGGTCCTCTCGGGCTTCTGCCCATTGGCGGCTGGATACCTGCAATCCTTCACGACCGGCGGCGATTCGGACATCGATCAGAGGACCGGACCTGGTCGCCGCCCGGTGGGTGCGCCGGCCCAGCCAAGCGGTTGTCGCTGTCCACCGATCGGTGGAGTGCTATTGGCAACCAACCCCTGGGCTGGCAGCGAGTGTTATCAGCGCCGTGCGCACTTGCTTGGTCTGGACGCTCTCGTGGGCTGTGCGAGTGACATAAGGTCGCAGGCGATCTTTCGCTTCAGCAGTCAGTTGGGCATCCTCGGTCCTCGAAGACCCAGTCGACCCACGTCCTAGGTGCGGGGGCTGAGATCGGACGGACGCCGTGGAGCTCCCGGAACTCATTGCTGTCATGGATGGGATCGCGTTGTCGCTGCGGTTCCGATGGACGTCGAGGAAACCCTGCAGGGATTTACCAGTGCCTTCTCGATCACGGCCAGGGACGGCAAGATCCAGACGTTGGCTCCTACTGACGTCGCGGTCCGAAGTGACGAACTGTGGTACGAGATCGGCGAAGGCCCATGCTTGGACGCTGTGCCGCGGGCATCAGGCTGACTCGTCGTCGCAAGGCGTGCCCGCTCGTCGGCATCATGAGCGTCCTGTCTCGCGATACATGTCCGTTTTCATCACGGGTAGAGGTCCTCGATGTCGAGATCGAGATGTGTCACCTGAGCGTGCCGGCGGGGCTTCGTGGCGTCGTCGGCCCGAGAGCGCGGAGGCCGTCGACGAGGACGGCCACCATTCGCTTGTTGTAGGCAAGTTCTTCCCCGCGCACCGGCTGACACAGCAGAGCGATGGCGTGCAGCAGGTCGCGTGCGCTGACGTCGCCACGCACGCTGCCTGTACTTGCTGCTGAGGCGAGCAACGTCGCGAGGACGGGGTCCAGTCGCTGCATGAAGTAGTCCGGAAGGTCATCGAAGGCGGGATCGCCGGAGTGCAGAGCGTTTGCCAGGCCACGCTTGGTCCCAACAAGGTCGGTGAAGCGGTGCAGCCACCTAGTGAGTGCTTCGCCCGGCTCGTACTCCTTGCCGAGCCTCGCCCCCGCCTCGGCGCAGGCGTCGATCTCGCGCTGGAGGACGGCCGCGATGAGATCTGAACGCCGCGGGAAGTGCCGGTAGAGCGTCCCAACCCCCACCCCCGCCCGATCGGTGATCTCCTTCGCGGGCGCGTCGACGCCCGTGGTGGCAAACACGTCCCTTGCCGCTTCGAGCAGCGCGTCGAGGTTGCGCCGCGCATCGGCGCGTAGGCGACGTGACGGCTGGGGGCCGTCTGGGGTGCTGTCCGTCACATCGGTCCTTCCGCTTGCATAACCGGAAGAGCTTTCCGTATGCTTCCGGAAGAGCTTTCCGCTTTCGTCGACGATACGCGACGCGCGTGCCATCTACCACTCGTCTCCGCCCCGTCACCGTCACCGCGTCGTCAGCCCTCGACCGCGCATCACCCGACTCCTGAGGAGCACCACGTGCACTACCGCACCCTTGGCCGCACCGGTATGAAGGTCAGCCCCTACGCACTCGGCACGCTGATGTTCGCCACCTCCATCGGCAACCCGGACCCCGACGACTCGGTGCGCATCATCCATAAGGCCCTCGACGCCGGGATCAACCTCGTCGACACCGCCGACGCTTACGAAGACTCGGAGGAGATCGTGGGCAAGGCGCTCAAGGGACGCCGTGAGCACGTCGTGCTTGCCACCAAGGTCAGCCGCCCGATGGGGACCGACCCCAACCAGCAGGGCAGCTCCCGCCGGTGGATCACCACGGCGGTCGAGGGTTCATTGCGTCGCCTCCAGACCGACTACATCGACGTCTACCAGATCCAACGCCCGGACCCCACGACGGACATCGAGGAGACCCTCTCCGTGCTGACGGACCTGGTCCGAGCCGGCAAGGTCCGCGCGTTCGGGTCCTCCACCACACCCGCCTCCGACATCGTCGAAGCGCAGTGGGTCGCCGAGCGGCGCGGGCTTGCCCGCTTCCGCACCGAGCAGCCGCCCTACTCCATCCTCAACCGCGGCATCGAGCGTGAGGTCCTTCCCGTCGCCGAACGCTTCGGCATGGGCACGCTCGTGTGGGGACCGTTCGGGCAGGGACTGCTCACCGGACGGGTCCGTAAGGGGCAGGAGAACCCGCTGCGCCGCACCCGCTTCTCCAAGCACCTCACCGACGAGCGCCGGATCGACGTCGTTGAGCAGCTCATCCCGCTCGCCGCGGAGGCCGGGATGCCGATGACGCACCTGGCGATGGCGTTCACCATCGCCCACCCCGGTGTGACCAGCGCCCTGCTCGGGCCGCGCACCATGGAACACCTCGACGACCTCCTCGCCGGAGTCGACGTCGTCCTGACCGATGACCTCCTCGACCGGATCGACGCGATCGTGCCGCCGGGCACCGACGTCACCGCACTGGACCAGGACTACGTCCCCCCCGCCCTTCAGGACTCCGACCTGCGCCGGCGACCGCTGCGCCAACGCTCGGCCGCCTGAGCGCGGACTGGGAGGCGGCGACCAGGTGTGCAGCAATACCCAGATCGCTCCTTCGGGAGGTCCTCGCGCGTCACGGACCCGTAAGTGATCAACCATCACGATCGGCACCAACTACCGCTTGATCGACGAACGGCTCCGACGTGCGCCTCTCCTGCACCAAGCCCACACCGACCTCCGGTCGTGCCAGGGACAAGGACCAGGCGTTCTCTTCGTGAACACCTGCCTCTCCGAGGACGATGGTCGGGCAGAATGTCCGCGTGTGACAGCTCTTGAAGGCGCGAAGACGCCCACAACCCCTCGCGGCCGCCACCGTGCCGTGGCTGTCGGGGCAGCGGTGTCGGCGGGTGTCGCGTTGGCTCTCCAGGCTCGGTTGAACGGGGAAGTCGGAGCGCGACTGGGGGACGGGATCGCCGCCGGGCTGACCTCATCCGCAATCGGCATGACAGTTCTGCTGGCGCTTGTGCCCACTCTGCCCGCCGGACGGCGTGGGCTGGGGCTGATCCGCTCGGCTCTGCGGACCGGCGACTTGCGATGGTGGCATTGCCTCGGCGGGGTGAGCGGCGCATTGTTCGTGGCCAGTCAGGGGATCGCTGTCGGCGCGCTGGGCGTCGCTGTGTTCACCGTGGCCGTCGTCGGAGGCACGGCGGCCGGCAGCCTCGGAGCCGACCGCTTGGGGCTGGGGCCGAGTGGGCGTCACCCGATCAGCGCTACCAGGCTCTGTGGTGCGGTGATCTGCGTCCTGGCGGTTGTCGTCGCGGTCCATGATCGGCTTGGCAGCCCGGGAACGCTCGCACTGGTGGTGTTACCCGTCGTCGCCGGCATCGCGGTCGCCGTACAGCCGGCACTCAACGGTCGGGTCGGCGCGGCCGCCGGGTCACCGTGGCCGGCCGCCTTGGTCAACGGCGTCGTCGCCGTGTTCTCGCTTGTCCTGGCGTTGCTGGTCGAACTGTTTGTGCGCGGCGTCCCGAGCGGACGGCTCCCAACCGAGCCGTGGCTGTACGCCGCAGGGTTCATCGGCATCCCCGTGATCGCCGTGGCCACGCTCGCTGTCCGTTACGTCGGCGTGCTGGTCTTCGGCTTGGCCAGCGTGTCCGGCCAACTGGTGGGCGCGGTGATCATCGACACGGTGACCGGCCCCCGACCCTCGCTCGGCACCTGGATCGGGACCGCGATCACCTTCGCCGCCGTGGTGATCGCAGCGCGCCCACCGGGCCGCGTCAGGGCATTCGCGCGTACGCCGGCAGGGTGAGGAAGTCGGCGAATTCGTCGGCCACCGCAACCTCGAGGAATGTGCTCCGCGCATCGGCGTACCGGGCTGGATCGCCACCCAGCTTGGCGATCTCCTCGTCCGCGATCCGGTTCACGAGTTCGGCGGTGACGGCCTCGCCGGTGTCGAGCACGATGCCGTTGTGCAGCCACTGCCAGATCTGCGACCGCGAGATCTCCGCGGTCGCTGCATCCTCCATCAGGTTGAAGATCCCGACCGCTCCGGTCCCTCCGAGCCAGGCTTCGAGGTACTGGATCGCGACACTCACATTGCTGCGCAGACCCGTCTCGGTCACCGATCCCGGCGTCGCCGCGACGTCGAGTAGCTGGTCAGCCGTCACCACGACGTCCTCGCGGAGCTTGTCCAGCTGGTTCGGCCGGGCGCCGAGCACCTTGTCGAACACGGCCCTGCAGGTGCCGACCATGCCGGGATGCGCGACCCACGAGCCGTCGAAACCGTCGCCTGCCTCCCGGGCCTTGTCGGCCTCGACCTTGGCGAAGGCCTGCTCGTTGACCTCAGGATCCTTGCTGGGGATGAACGCCGCCATGCCACCGATAGCGTGGGCACCGCGCTTGTGGCAGGTGCGGACGAGCAGCTCGGTGTACGCCCGCATGAACGGCACGGTCATCGTGACCGAGTTCCGATCCGGCAGCATGAACTCCTTGCCCCGGGTGCGGAAGGTCTTGATCACGCTGAACATGAAGTCCCAGCGACCTGCGTTCAGCCCGGCCGAGTGCTCCCGCAGCTCGTAGAGGATCTCCTCCATCTCGAACGCCGCCGGGTAAGTCTCGATCAGCACGGTCGCCCGGATCGTGCCGTGCGGCATCCCGAGGAAGTCCTGGGCCAGCAGGAAGGCGTCGTTCCAGAGCCGCGCCTCGAGGTGCGACTCCATCTTCGGCAGGTAGAAGTACGGGCCCTGGCCGCGGTCGAGCTGCAGTTGCCCACAGGCGACCAGATAGAGCGCAAAGTCGACAAGCGAGCCGGACGTCTGCGCACCGTCAACCAGGATGTGTTTCTCCGGCAGGTGCCAGCCGCGCGGACGAACCACGATCGTGGCCAGCTCGTCGTCCGGCTTCAGCTCGTACCGCTTGCCGGCCTCGCTGCTGAAGTCGATCCGGCGGGTGACCGCATCGAGCAGGTTGAGCTGGCCGCCGACCACGTTCTCCCACAGCGGGGTGTTGGCGTCCTCGTGGTCGGCGAGCCAGACCTTCGCGCCCGAGTTCAGCGCATTGATCGTCATCTTCCGGTCGGTCGGGCCAGTGATCTCCACCCGCCGGTCCACCAGCCCGGGAGCCGGCGGAGCCACCCGCCAGTCCGTGTCCGACCGGACGCCCTCGGTCTCCGGGAGGAAGCCGAGCGTGCCGCCCTGGGCGATCGCCTCGACTCTGGCCCGACGCCGCTCCAGCAACTCGAGCCGCCGACCGTCGAGCTCACGATGAAGCAGCGCGATCAGCTCCAGCGCCTGGGGCGTCAGGATCTCCTCGTAGCGCTCGTGCATCGGTCCGGTGACCTCTGGCATACCTGCTCCTTTATCGAAGGACCACGACTTCGTGGTCGGCGATCCGCTCGATACCGAAGGTTACCCAGCCGTCGAGCGCGGCCAAGTTCGGCTCCCCTCCCGCAACGAGCAGTTCCGCCCGCGACAACGCGGTGCCCTCCGGCTGGCGGACCCGAACGGTGAACGGTCCCGCTGGCGTCAACTCCTCGAGCCGCCCACGCCAGGCGCCGCCCTGATCAAGGTTCACCAGATGGAGGACCACCTCGTCGCCCTGGCGGTACAGATGGCAGTCGAGCACGCCCGCGCCGTCCACCTCCAGCGGTATGTCGGTCGCGCCGGCCCAGCGGACCAGGTTCGCCAGCAGCCGGCCGTGGTCCGGATGGTGGTGGCGCGCGTAGCTTCGGTCGAGGTCCGCGGCCAGATAGGCGACCCGTCCCGGACCGTTCCGCAGCACGACAGCCGGTACGTCGGTCCGCGGTTCCGTCATCCACGACTTCTCCGGCGGGTAAATCGGGAACGGCGGCACCCAGGTCAGCGCCGCCCGGGCATCCGAATCTGTCCGGACCACCTCGAGCCGTCCGCCGAATGGCAGCAGGTCGGTGTCCCCGAGGCCGTCGACGATCTCGCGATCCTCGATCCGCAGATAGGTGTGGCCGTCATAGGTCTCCCAACTGGGTGCCCGACTAGCTGGCACAGCCTCGTCGTCACCGCGTTGCTCACCTGTCGGATGGACGCCGAGCAGATCGGCGAGGGCGAAGTCGTCGCGCCGGTCGCCCCACTCGTCGTACAGGCTGGACTCGCCCGTCACCACCAGGCCGCCGCCACCTGCGGCGAACGCCCGCAGCGCCGCGCACTGCTCGTCGGTGAGCACGCCGACGTTCGGTATGACGAGCACGGACAGACCTGGGGCATCCCGCGCGACATGGTCCGCATGCACTGGCAGATAAGGGATTCGCGCGCGGATCAACGCGTCCGTGAACCCCTGGTACGGCGCCAGGCTACGGCTCTCCGGCTGGTCCTTGCCATGGAAGTCCACGCTGCGCTGGCTCCACAGCACCCCGACGGTCGCGATTGGTTGGCGATCAACGAGGTACTGCTGGTTCTGCTCGTGCCAGCGGAACAGCGGCTCGGCCGTGGCGTACTGACGGCGGTCCTCATGCACGGACCCGATGTGGTGCCACCACGGCTGGATGCCGCCGGCGAACCCTTCGACGGCCCACATCCGCGCCTCCGCCTCGGGTTTGCTGCCGAGTCGGAAGGTCGGCGTACCGGCGTCGTACATCGCGGTGCTCTCGGGGATCAGCGCCGACCAGCCCAGCAGGCCGTGCAATTGTTTGCCGCTGTCGCCGTTGGCCTGGAAGCCCCGGCCCTCGTGCCGGTACTGCGAGTCGAGCATGAAGATCGGCGTCCGGTCGCAGATCGCCCGGAGGTCGCGCAATCGTTTGCTTTGAGCGACGGTTTCGCCACCGTTCATGCCGATCCAGAGACAGTCCGGGCCACCGGCCCCGGTCGTCACGTCGTTGTTCAGATCCCAGACCGCCATCCGCTGGCTGTAGCTCCAGGAGATCCACAGCCGGTAGGCCTTGTCCTCCCAGTCGACCTTCTCCGGCAATGCCGAGCCGGTTGCCTGTTCGAAGCCGGCGCGGCAGTTCTCGCAGTAGCAGATGTGGTCGCGATCCAGCCCGCTCCAGCTGTTGTCGGTGATGCCCTCCGGCGCTGTCCGCTCGATGATCTCCTCGAGTACGCCGGGCAGGTAGTCGCGGTAGTAAGGCCCGCTGACACAGGCGACGTACAGCTCGCCGGCGCGATACGGGTTGCCCTCGGCATCGATCGCGAACCAGTCCGGATGCGCTGTGTAGAAGGCACTGTGGGCCCGGTTCGAGTCCATTCGCGCGAGCACCACCAGGCCTTCCGCCCGGGCGGCCCCGGCGATCTCGCCGTACAGGTCGCGATCGCCGAGGAACTCCGCCCGGTGCTGCAGCGGAAACTTGCTCGGGTAGTAGGCGACGATGCCGCCGGCGTTGATGATCGCGCCCTGCACCCTGGTACGACGCCAGTGGGCGCGCCACCACTCCACGTCGTACCGGGCCGGGTCCCTCTCGGTCAGGTTCG